>JAIRLV010000105.1 GCA_031259185.1 Elusimicrobiota bacterium
AGGATATAATTTAGACACAAATTTGATAGAAAAAATGAAAAAAGACAAAGCGGAGCTTATAGATCAAATAACTCCTGAAACAATTTCGGCAGCATATGCTAGAATTAGTAGAGATTCTAGATCTGTAGATGAATTGAGAGAAATCGCTGTCTCGCATGTAGATAAAGCTAGAAAATCAAATAACAACATTATTTTTGATATGGGACATAGTTCTATTGCTGAGCATTCAATTTTTAATTTTGATATTATAGGTATATCTAGATTGGCAATAGAAGAATTAGAGCATTTTAGATTAGCTTCATATACAGAAAAATCACAAAGATATATCAAACTTGATAACGATTATAATATACCTAATGAAATTACTAGCGAAGCTGATGTAGAAAAATTTAAAGATATTATTAATTTACAAAATAATTTTTATCATGAAATATATATAAAATTGAAAGATTTTCTTTTTCAACAAAATTTGTCTGAAAATGACACTAACAAAAATTTATTTGATGGTTTTGCCAAAGAAGATTCTAGATATATTTCTTCTCTTGCAACAAAAGGACAATTGGGAATGACGCTGAATGCAAGAACATTAGAATTAATGATAAAAAGATTTTTTAATGCTAAAACATTAGAAGTCAAAGAACTTGGTAAGACACTTTATGATAAAGCGATTAATGTCGTTCCTTCTCTCATAAGATATGTTGATGAATATTGTAATAAAAAATTTGATTTTGATAATTTTTATGAGAATATGAGTTATGAACAAGCGTCAAATTATTCTACTGAAGAAGTAAAACTTCTAGATTTTAATAAAGATGCGGATGACTTAGTTTTAGCAAGTATTTTATTTGCTAACAAAAGTAATTCATCAAAAAATTTTGATTTTGAAACAATATTTAAATATATAAAAAGTTTAAAATTTTCCAAAAAAGAAAGTATAATAAAAGATGTATTTAAAAACATGAAGTTTTATGATGCTCCTCAAAGAGAGTTTGAGTATTTAGATTTTATGTTTGAATTAAAAATTTCTGGGGCTTGTTTCGGACAACTAAAAAGGCATAGAATGATGACTATGACAAAACAAAATTATGATATTGAATTAGGTATAAAAATACCTGAAAATATAGAAAAAATAGGATACAAAAATAAATTTTTGCAGATTATAGAAAAAACTAATGAAATATATTTACAATTTAAAAAAAAGTATGGTATAAATGTTGCAGAATATGTTTTGACAAATTCGCATATGAGAAAAATTTTGATTAAAATTAATGCGAGAAGTCTTTATAATATGTCAAGAATTAGAGAAGATAAACATGCTCAGTGGGATATTAGAGAACTTTGTAGTAAAATATTACAAGAAACTAAAAAAGTTGCGCCCTTAACAATGATATTGGCTTGTGGAAAAGATAAATTTTTGGAAATTTACAACAAACTATATGATTTATGATTTTTTTAATTTTTATAATTTTTATAATAGAAAATTTTCATTTGCGCTCTTAATTTTAAATTTTTTCTTAAAATTTTTACTTATGAGTAATGAAAAAAAAGTTGCTAAATTTTAATAATCTTGTATATATTAATGTATAAAACAAAAACAGTAATTTGGAAAAATGGAATGAAATATTTTAAAGGACAAGCTATTGTTGAATATGTTCTTATTATAGCATTAACAGCGATTGTGTTTACTTCATTACAAGATACTTTTGACAAGGCTATAATGTCTTTTTTTAAGATGATTGGAAATTTTTGGAGCAAAATGTAATAATTTAATATTTTTTAGCATTTAAATTATAATAAAAAAGGAGTTATTTTTATGAAAAAAACAAGTAAATTTAAAAAAATTTATCTGACAAAAGCTCAAGGGATGACGGAGTATATTCTTATTGTTGCTTTAATAGCCTTAGTTGCAGTAGGAGCCATACAAATATTTGGTGAAAAAATAAAATCTAAAGTTGAAGCTGTGACTGAAGCTCTTGGATAATTGATACTATATTATTATGAAAAAAACTATTTATACTCAAAAAAATTATAAAGCGCAGGCTATTTTAGAATTTACATTGATTATAATTCCTTTCTTTATAATATTTTTTGGAATACTTCAGATTTTACATATAGCGGTTGTGAAACTTATTGTTCAGCATGCAACCTTTATGACGGCAAGAGTTGCTATCGTTGACGATAGGTTGGAGGTCATAAATAAAGCTGCAAGAAATTCTATACCATTTAAAGATAAAAATAATATTAGCGTAGAGGTTATAAGTAAGGATAATGATGAAGAAGTTGAAGTAAAATTGACGTATAGATTAACTATGATATTTCCAATTATAAACAAAATCATAAAAGATTACAAAAATTTACCGAATTATTTTTTTCCAATTGAAGTCACATATTCTTTACCAAAAGAGAATTTTTTAGATTTTTGATTTAAAAAAACTAATTTTTTATTATAATAAAAAAAATAGATATATAAATTTAAGGAGACTTTAGTGGATTCTAAAAAAATACTTATTTTAGCAATATTTATAGGTTTATTAGGAGTTTTAGCCGCTTATTATTATTTACAACAAAAAGAAGCCGCTCTTTTGCAAGGTATGCAAATGCAATCGGTATTAGTTGCTTCTAGAGATATTCCTCTAAAAACAAAGTTGACTAAAAATTTATTTAAAGTAGAAAAATTCCCAGAACGATACATATCTCCAAAAGCAATAATTGTAAATACAGAACAGGATGTGGAAAGAGTGGTAGACAAGATTAATGTCGTTCCCATATCAGCAGGTCAACAAATAGTCACTTCCGAAATAGTTCCCCCGTCTGAAGAAATAGGTTTGTCAGTTAATGTGCCGCCTAATATGAGAGCTATAGTTGTTCAAATTAATAATATAGATGTTATTGATTTGTTAAAACCGAATGACAGAGTTGATGTTGTGACAATATTTCAAGCTCAGCATGTCACTAAAGGTAAAGTTAAAGTTGTTTCTACAATTTTGCAAGATGTATTGGTTTTGGGTGTTTCAAAAGATTTAGGAGAAATAGAAGAAGATCCAGATAGTTTTAAAAAAAGGAAAAAAGAAAAAAAGGATACTTCAAAAACAATGGCAATTATGACGGTTAGTTTAGCTTTGACGCCAGAACAGGTTCAAATATTATCGCTTGCGCAAAGTCAAGGGGATATAATTTTATCAATAAGAGGCGTAGGAGATCAAGAGCAAAAACAAGGACTAAGACCTATGGATTCCAGCATATTTTTAAGCTAAAAGGAAATTTTTATAAATGATATTTTTTAAATCAAATTTAAAGCTAATTTTGATATCTTTATTGATTACTTTTTGCATGAATTTATATGCAGCTGAAGAAGATATGCCAATGCCTGAAGCTCCGCAACCTATGATAGAAGTTAGCGTTGACATTATAGAGATAAGTCAAACTAAAAATAATGTTAGAGGAATATCTTGGAATGATTCTATACAATTTGAAGAGGGGTTGAGGGAAAGCTCTTATTTTAATTTTACGAGTAGCGGAGGAGGAGATAATACTACAGCTAGAGGAACATCTAATGCATTTTTTAAAATAGGTTCTCTACAAAGACCAGATGCAGTAATAGGCAAATTAAGAATGTTAATAAAAGATAATTCTGCTAGATTATTAGCTAATCCAAAACTCGCAACTGAGTCGGGTTCACAGGCATCATTTTTAGTTGGAGGAGAAATACCAGTTCCAGTTGCTTCGCCTCAAGGCGTAAGTATTGAGTGGAAAACATATGGTATAAATCTACAAATAAGACCTGTTTTAATCGAAAAAGAAAATCAAATAACAGCTATGATACAAGCTTCCATTAGCGATTTAGATTATGCTAACGCTGTAACATTGGAAGGATATTCTGTCCCTGCGCTCCTTAATAGAAGCGCTAATTCAAAGGCTACTGTTAATGATGGAGGGACTATTGTGATCGCAGGATTAAAACATTCCAGAAAAAATTTAATAGAAACGAGAGTCCCTTTGTTAGGCTCTATACCTATTATTGGTTGGTTTTTTAGGCAAAAAGAAACGACAGATACAGAAACTTCTATGGTTGTTTTCGTAACTTTTAAAAGAATAGAAGAAGAAAAACAAGCTGAAATTGAAGAAAGATATTGACTTAAAAATGAAATAAAAAAGTAAATAATGAAATAAAATAAAATAAAGTAAAGTAAATATAGGAAATTTGTTAAAAAAAATAACCTATAACTATAAAAAAAATGAAAAAATTTTTTTATAAAAAAATTTATTACTAAATATAATTATATTAAAATTTTATTTATGGATATATTGATTTCATAAATAATTAAGAAAGGTTTTAATAAATTATGAGTAAAAATAAAATAATAGCAATTTCTGGACCAAAAGAAGGTGTTGGAAAAACTACTTTCGCAATCAATTTTGCTATGCAATATGCGTTAAATACGAAGCAAAAAATTGTTATTTTGGATGGAGATATCAGATGTAGAAATGATATTAGTTATTATTTAAATTCTATAATTTTTGAAACTATAACAAATTTGTGGACTGCTGTTGAAAAAGTTAAGTTGTCTGGATTAGATACTTCTTTATTTAAAGGAAGGATCCCATTTAATGATCAAGGAATAGGTGTTTTGAATATAGCAAAATCATTTGAAATGTTTAAGACTTTGCAGCCTGCATATTTATTGAAAGTTTTATCAATATTTGGAGAGCTTTATAATTTTGTTATAGACATTGAATCTATGCCAGAAGATTTTGTTATTCCTTTATATGATTTATCAGATAAAGTTTTCTGGATAATGGATCCATTACCTATAAATCTAAAAAACACAGTCGAATATTTTGCATATTTAGGTAGTAAAAATTTTAGTATGAATAAATTCAATATTATTTTAAACAGAATAGGCATGCCGGAGAGTTTAATTACAAAACAAATTAATTCAAAATTATCAACTTTTGGAAAAAGTGTAGTTTTAGAAATTCCAGAGGAAAAAAATGTGACTCAAGCAGTTTCTAGAAGGCAAATTATTATCATAGAAAGACCGCATACAAGCTTTGCTAGAAATATTAGAGATTTGATAGATTGGATGTTTATTAACAAGATAGAAAATATAGAAAATAAGGAAGAAAAAAAATCAAATCTTTGGAAAGGTTTGTTAGATTCCGTTTCAGAGGAAGAAAATTTAAATGAAGTTGAAATAAGACCTCAAACAAAAGATGAATTAAGAAAATCTATAAAATTAAGGGTTCATAAACAATTAATTATAGAATTGAATAATAAAAAAATAGATATTAATAATTCAGAAGAAAATCTAGAAAAGCAGCAAAAAATTAAAGAAATGGTAGAAGAAACTGCGGCAAAAATTTTGAGCGGTTATGGGGATTTAGGTTTTACTAGGCAAGAAAGTCAAGAAATTGTTGGAGAGATATTAGACGATGCACTTGGGCTTGGACCATTAGAAAAAATATTAAGAGATGAAACGATTACAGAAATTATGGTTAATAAAAAAGACCAAATCTATATTGAAAAAAGTGGTAAATTGCTTTTATCGGATCAAAGATTTAATAGCGATGAGCAAGTTGTTCAGGTTATCAGACGAATTATTGCTCCCCTTGGTAGAAGAATTGATGAAAGTGTGCCATTAGTTGATGCTAGGCTTCAAGACGGCTCAAGAGTAAATGCCATAATACCTCCTTTGGCAGTACAAGGACCAATGATTACTATTCGTAGATTTCCAGAAAAAATTTTTAATTCAGATGATTTAATAAATTTTGGCTCTATGAATAAAGATATGGTAGAATTTTTAAAGACTTGTGTTTATTGTGAAAAAAATATAATTGTTAGCGGTGGAACAGGTAGTGGAAAAACGACTCTATTGAATATGCTTTCTTCTTTTATCCCAAATGATGAAAGAATTTTGACAGTAGAAGATGTTGCAGAACTTAGATTGCAACAAGAACATGTTGGCAGGCTAGAATCTCGTCCTCCTAATATTGAGGGAAAAGGAGAGATAACAATCAGAGAACTTGTTAAAAATACTTTGAGAATGAGACCAGATAGAATTGTTGTTGGAGAATGTAGAGGAGGAGAAGCTTTGGATATGTTACAAGCTATGAATACCGGACATGACGGCTCATTAACTACGATACATGCAAATTCGCCTTTTGATATGATTGGAAGATTAGAAGCTATGGTGTTGATGTCTGGCGCAGAACTGCCAATTAAGGTAATTAGGGGATATATAGCATCTGCTGTAAATTTTGTAATTCAAATAAATAGATTACAAGACGGAACTAGAAAAGTAACTGCTATTACGGAAATATTGGATATGGACGAAAATGATGGAACGATTAAAATGCAGGATATTTTTCTTTTCAAAAGGAAAGGAGTTGATGAGACTGGAAAAGTTGTAGGAGATTTTGTTGCAACCG
>JAIRLV010000088.1 GCA_031259185.1 Elusimicrobiota bacterium
AGATATTATACAATAAAAATTTGTATAAGATCAGCCATCTTTTTAAGTGGGTTGATCCTGTTTGAACTTTTATATTTTTGTATTACCTTGTAGTATAAATTTGTAGATCTTATAACAAATACTGATAATAAAACTTTCTACATACACTTAGAAAAATTGAAAGGTATGATATAATACTCTTATGAAAAATTATAAAATCCTATTTGTTATACTTTTACTTTTCATATGCTACAATTTAAACGCTCAAGAAGAAAATTCTACTCCGAATGAACAAAATAACATAATCCAAACTAACACTATAGAAGAAGATTCAAATATATCTAAAGCATCAAAAGCTTTACAGAAAGCTGCTAACGATTCTAAAACAAAATCTAAAATCGTGGCAGCGCAACTTTATTATCAAAAATCTTACAATGAGTTTAAAGCTAACAATTTAAAAAAGTCAAAAAAAAATTTTAATCTATTTTTAGAAGCTCTAAAATCTGCCGATATTGACCCTGCTTTATATTTTTTTATTTTTGACGATTTTAATGAGATATTAAAACAGCTAAATTCTATATATTCGTCCACAACAACTATTTCAACATCAATTTCTAAAGAGTATTCTATTGCTATGTCTGCTGAAGATAATTCTCTTGTAGAAAAATATATTTCTATATACTCCTCTAAGCCTGCGAAAGAAAGAATAAAACTTGCTCTTGAAAGAAGTGGAGCATATAAAGACATCATTTTAAAAACTTTAAGAGAAATGAACTTGCCTGAAGAGCTATTATACTTACCTATCGTTGAAAGTCTATATAATATCAATACAATATCCCGAGCTGGCGCAGTAGGACTTTGGCAAATTATGGCGCATAGAGGTAGAGCATTAGGCCTTCAAATTAATTATTGGATAGATGAAAGAAAAGATCCAGAAAAATCTACAAAAGCTGCATGCTTATACTTAAAACAATTGTATCTTATGTTGAATGATTGGCATTTGGCACTTGCTGCATATAATAGAGGCGAGTATGGACTTATTAGAGATATGCGCTTTTCTAACGCTTCAAACTTTTCAGAAATGGTTAACAGAAATGCTATTCCAAAAGAAACTCAAAATTATGTGCCTCAATTTATAGCAGCCGCAACAATAGCCAAAGATTTAGAATCTTACGGCTTTGCTGCTCTTAATTATGATCAGCCTTTAAAATATGACGTATATTACACAAACAAAGTTATAGATTTAAAAATTGTCGCAAGTTGCGCAAACACAACACTAGAAGAAATAAAAAGATTAAATCCTGCTCTACAAGCTTGGAGTACGCCCTTAGGATATCCTAATTTTGCATTAAAAATACCTTATGGAAGTAAAGATGTTTTTTCAGAAAATATTTCTAAAGTTAATGATTTAAATCCTTCACCTGGATTTGTAAAGCATAAAATTGTAAAAGGCGAGTATCTAGAAAAAATTGCAGCTAAATATAAGACTACCCCAAAAGAAATTTATAAAGATAATACTAGCTTATCAAGACGGAAATATTTAAGGCCTGGCCAAACACTTATAATTAGACCCGGAAGAAAATATTTTAAGTGACATTTCCTGCAAGGATAAATATTCTTATGAATTGGCTTGGCTAAGTTAATTACTTCTCTAGAGTAATTACGGGTATCTCGCTTGTATTAAAAAGCCTCATTGGTGGTCCCCATAGCCTAGTGCCTGAAGTTACATACATAGTTGAACCGTTGTTAAAATAGAAACCATAATAATACTTCATAAAATACTTCCTAATTATTATTGCAGGAGGGATTTGTCCAGCATGAGTGTGACCTGAAAGTTGTACTATATTAATACCGTTGTTGGAAGAATAATCAAAAGATTCTGGCCTATGGCTCAAAAATAGTACAGGATAATTTTTGTCTATATTAGACAAACTCTTAGAAATATTTTTAGAATCTTTATAATCTATATCTTTAATACCTGAAATATTTATAATCTTATCTACTAAAACACTTTCATTTTCCAAAACTTTGATACCGAGTTTTGAAAACATATCTAAATAAGATTGTACACCTGTATAATATTCGTGGTTTCCTGTTACAGCAAAAATTCCATATTTAGCTTTAAGTTTTTGAAAACCGAAATCAAGGTATTTATTATTTTTGCTAATGTCTACATCTATGACATCGCCTGTAATAACTATCATGTCAGGGGTTAAATTATTAACTTTATCAAAAATTTTGTTTATAATTTTTGGTGTGGTATACTTATCTATATGAATATCTGAAAGTAAAACTACTTTTAAAGAATCTATAGGTAAACTTTGGACTTTTATCTTTATATCTCTCACGTTTAACATAAAAATAAAATCTAACAAAGATATAATACAAGCTATGATACTTAAAAATGATGTCGCCATTGTGGAATAATATCTGAAGTTGTTTATTTTAAATATACGGTTAAATAAATTGATAATATCGCTAGCAATAAAAAAAGTAACCATTATTTGTCCTACCCCCATACACATAAAACCAAATGGAGCAATATAACAAACAAAAGGAATGGTGTATCTATTATTAATAAAAGATAAAATACTTAAAAAAGCAATAAATCCAAATAAGCTGTATAAATATACTTTATATGGACATTTTATATTCAACCCAAGATTTATACGCCAAGCAATATAAATAAAACTTAAACAGTATATAATCACCACTATAACAAAAAACATTAACACTCCTTAAGACGTGATATAAGAGTCTGCCTTGCTTTAAGTAGAAATTTTGTAGCCTTTTCAGAAAGGTAATCTGGGTAAGACCAAGGAAGCTTTATATATCCATTTTTTTTATATATGGTTGTAACTTCTCCATAAATACCCTTATCTAAATAGATTCTATGGCTATAATCTTTTGTTGTTGCAAGAATAACGTTTGCTGGAGAAATATAGCCTGGGTCTATGTTTATTTGTCTTTTAGAATTTAATGCAAATGAATCCTCTATAGAATTTGTAAAAACTTTTATACTTGCAAGTTCTGAAGAAAAAATTAATTTCTCAAAAGAGAGCCACAAGCGTTTTAAATTTTGCCCCATTTCTGGATTATAATAACTTGAGAAATCAAAAGGCATAACTTCGCTAATAAAATCTATTTTTCCAAACTTATCTTCTAAAACAGAAAATGCATCTTGCTTTATTTTTTCATCAGAAAAAATAATTCCGCAAAACAACTTAACTTTTTTTGAAGTTCCAATAATTCCCACTTTATCCTCTTATATATATTCTTTAAGTTTACTATAAAACATTAAATTTGTAAAATACATTTAATTTATATAGATTGCAGTTAAAGGCGTTATTGTGAAAAAACTATTTTTTGTGTCTTTATTTCTAGTTTTTTTTATTTTTTTAGTTAATATATCTTACGCAAACTTGGCTGAAAATATAGATTATTCTATAGATTTTCAAGAAAAAACTCCAGATATGGCAGCAGTTTTACATATAAATTTTATAAGTATTTTCCCTGATGCCTCTCAAGCTGAAGAAATAGTAAAACAACAATTAAAAAAATATGGAAGTTTGATTACAAAAAATAATAAGCTTATTTCTACTGTAAAAGCAGAAAAACGCTACAAAAATATTATTGGATCTGCTTGGTATATAAATGAACTAGACCCTGCCAATCCAATAAAAATCAAATTTCAAAAAGATTTAGGAGCATATGTATGGATTGGGAAAACAAAGACAATTGTCCCTTTTCCAAAATATATGGTTTTTTTAAAGAAAAATATTAACAAACATAATAATATATCGTGACTTTTACATATAAAATATAAAAATAGAGTTTTGAGG
>JAIRLV010000096.1 GCA_031259185.1 Elusimicrobiota bacterium
TTTTATTTTAAAAAAATTTTGTTTATTGAAGTATGCGCTCAAAGGAACCATGCTCATTCCTTTTTCTTCAACTTTTCCACGAATTTTATTAATTTCTTTTTTGTGTAATAATAATTTTCTATTTCTGGTGGGATTATACGAATCAAAACTAGATACCTTTTCATAAACTGATATATGAGTATTTATCAGATATGCTTCATTTTTCTTTATTTTAACAAAACTATCCTTAAAATTTATTCTTCCATTTCTAATAGATTTAACTTCAGCTCCAAAAAGTTGTATTCCTGCTTCAAACTCTTCTATTATAAAATAATCATGATATGCCTTTTTATTAATTATAGCTTTATTCACTGAAAAAATCCTTTTTAATTTTTATTTAAAATAACAAACGCCTAAATAAATTTTAATAAAAAAATATTTCATTTTTTATGAAAAAATGTTAATATTTTATATTATATAAAAAATATAAAAAAATCAAAATATTCAAATATAATTTTTATGAAACAAATAAATAATATTCTCACAAAACTTTTTTTAGAAAAAAATATCAATTGCAAAAAAATGTTAGAATATGATATAATAATAAATCTATTGCAAAAATATATAAAATCAATAGAGCAAATTGATTTAAAAAATGGAATTTTGCAAATAGAAATTATTTCAAATGTTCATAGACATGAATTGAATATGCGAAAAAATCAAATATTAGCTGATTTAAAAAATTTAGATATAAAAACTAAAATAAAAGATTTAAAAATCATTACAAAAGGGATGAAAGTCTTTTAAAAAATTTTTAAAAATTTATAGAATTATCGCCCATAAGCTAATAGTGGCGAATGACGAATATTGTTTTGTATTATAAATCAAAATCTGAATATTTAGAAAAAATAAAAAAAATCTCAATTTTTTTATAAATAATTTATAAGATATGTAGCGCTCTTTAAAATATTATGACTTTGCAATTAAGAATAAAAAAGTGAACAACTAAATTATGAAATTAAACAATCCACAGGTAAATTGTTAATATATATATATTTATGTTTAAATTATAAAGTTAAATGCCGTTATTTTTATAAAAAAGAAACTTGATATTTTTTTAAACATAAAAAAAGGAAATAAAAAAATGAATGAAAATGAAAATCAATCTCAAAACAAAACAAATTATGATGCTACCAATATCCAAGTTTTAGAAGGATTAGAGGCTGTTAGAAAAAGACCGGCTATGTATATTGGTTCTACGGGTTCGCTAGGTTTACATCATCTTGTATATGAAGTGGTAGATAACAGTATAGACGAGGTTTTAGCTGGACATTGTAAAAACATTGACGTAATTATGCAATTAGACGGTTCATTATCAGTTTTAGATGATGGACGCGGAATTCCTGTTGATTCACATCCAAAATTTCCAAACATGTCAGCTCTAGAAGTCGTATTGACGAAACTGCATGCAGGAGGAAAATTTGATAATGATTCATATAAAGTTTCTGGCGGATTACATGGAGTTGGTGTTTCTTGTGTAAATGCTCTGTCATCAAAACTTATAGCAGAAGTTTATAAAAATGGGATAAAATATACTCAAACTTTTGAGACTGGAAAACCTGTGACAGGACTTATTAAAGAAGAATTTGAGCATAAACAAGGGACAAAAATAACTTTTTATCCAGATTCAACTATATTCCAGAGCGTAGAATTTAGTTTTGATATTCTTTCAAATAGACTGAGAGAACTTGCCTTTTTGAATGCAGGAGTAAAAATTAGAATTTACGATGAAAAAAATGATAGAGAGCATATTTTTCAATACGAAGGCGGTATTATAAGTTTCGTTAAATATTTAAACACAAATAAAATAAGTCTACAACAGGGAAAGCCAATTTATTTTTCAAAAGAAAAAGATACGTATCATTTAGAATTAGCAATGGAATATAATGATACTTATAATGAAAACATTTTTTGTTTTGCAAATAATATCAATACAAAAGAAGGCGGAACTCATCTTGTGGGTTTCAAAACCGCTTTGACTAGCGTTGTAAATGATTATGTAAAAAAAAGCGGGATGGCAATAAAAAATAAAGAATTTTTTGTTTCAGGAGAAGATACGAGAGAAGGTTTAACTGCTGTTATTAGTATAAAACTATCAAATCCGCAATTTGAAGGACAGACCAAAACAAAACTTGGGAACTCAGAAGTAAAAGGAATAGTCCAATCAATAGTTTTTGAAGGATTGACTAACTTTTTTGAAGAAAATCCGCAAATCGCTCAAATAATAATCGGAAAAATTCTAAATGCGGCTTTGGCAAGAGAAGCAGCTAGAAAAGCTAGAGAATTGACTAGGCGAAAAGGAGCTTTAGAGTATTCGTCATTGCCAGGAAAATTAGCAGATTGTTCATCAAAAGAAAGCGATAAATGCGAATTATTTATAGTAGAGGGAGATTCTGCAGGAGGCTCTGCAAAACAAGGCAGAAATAGAGTTTATCAAGCAATATTGCCTTTAAGAGGGAAAATATTAAATGTTGAAAAAGCAAGATTAGATAAAGTTTTGACAAATGAAGAAATTAGAACAATGATAACTGCAATAGGAACTGGAATCGGCGATGATGAATTTGATATCTCAAAAATCAGATATAAAAAAATTGTGATTATGACAGATGCTGACGTAGATGGTTCGCATATTAGAACTTTGCTTTTAACATTTTTTTATAGACAAATGCACACGCTTATGAGCGATGGATATATCTATATTGCGCAGCCTCCTCTTTATAAGGTAAAAAAAGGTAAAATTGAACAATATATGTACACAGAAGATGAAATTACAAATTTTTTACTAGAGCAAACGGTGAATGATACGATTTTTAAATTAATAGAAAATTCTGAAATAAAATATACTTCTACAGGAGAAGATTTGAAATATACTTTTCTGACTTTAAAAAAAATAGATTTTTTATTGAAAAAATTAACTTTAAAAGGGATTTTTTGGAATGATTTAATTAGATTCAGAAATGATCAAAAATATCCTGTATATAAAATTATTAAAAATGAAAGTGAAGAAATTTTTTTATACACAGAAGAAGAATTAGATACTTTTAAAATGAAAATCATAGAAGAACGTAAAGAAAAAACAGG
>JAIRLV010000104.1 GCA_031259185.1 Elusimicrobiota bacterium
GGCAAAATTGGTGCTACCGAAGTTATTTATGTAGCAGCATGTCAATTAATCAGTGGAGTGTGAGGAGTTGGAACAATTTTAACAAATGCGACACCTGATGGTTATGTCGGTATTGTTTCTGCTTATGATTCAGGACAAGGAACTATAACATGACAAATAATAGCGGCACCTATTACACATGATACAACTTTATCAGGTGGAAATGTTAGCGGACAAAGTGATTTAAGTGTTGTATTACCTAATTGAACCAATGATGTAAATAATCCAACTCAAATTGCTTGGATCAATGGAACTAATCCTGTTTATCAAGTTAATTTAATTGGCACTATTGATAATCCTATTGCTACAATTGACACTACTCACACACATTCTACCGTTTTCTTAAAAAATCCAGGAACGGGAAAGTTTAACCAATTGCTAACAGCAAGTGTTCAAGTGTATGATTCAAGTGTTAGTTATATGAGTCAAGTCCTTTTTGACAGCATTACTGCTAATAGTAAGTTCCAAAATGTGCCTGATTTACTATATGGACAATTTGAGGAGGATGGGAAGTCTTACACAATTGGAGTTGCTAATGCTGTAAATCCTGAGTTCAAAATATTATCAATTCAGTTAACTTATGCTGTAGTAGATAGCGATTAATATGGATATTTTTGTTGACATTTTATTAGGACTAACAACCATTTTGACGAGTGGGATTTTAGGTCAATTGATATGGAACACGAGAAAGAATAAAGAACAAATGAAACAGATTAATGAATTACAAAAAGAGATTTTAGAACTTCGCAAGGATATTAATTTGCTTACCGAACGGATTCTAAAATTAGAAAAGGGGATTTACAATGTTTAAAATATTATTTAAGTTTGTATTAAAACTCGTAGAAAAATGAAGTAAAAAAACTAAAACGAGTTTAGATGATGAATTAATCGCATGTTTAAAAAAATACATTAACGATTGAAATAATTAAATAAGTCTAAAATATACTCATTACCCTATAAAATAGGGTTTTTTACTACCTATATATAGAAAACGAAGCACACAAACCCCTCTAATTTCGTTATTTCAATGGTGGGTATAGATATTACTACCCCTAAAAATTAATGCTCGTTAAATAAGATTATTAATTAGTAATTAAACTATTATTAATTTTATCTATTAAAAAAAATAATAAAAAAATAGTTGACTTTTTTAAGACACAGAGGTAAAGTGTGTGTGTATCCAAAAAGCGATACAAAAAAGAGGTAATAAAAATGAAAAAAATAGATGTTAAAGAATGTTCTTGCGATACCGGTATGTTAAGAATTGATAATTGTATGGTTGAAAATTGGGAAGGTGATGGTAGGTATGAAGTAGTTTTTTTTGAAACTGATAATGATAACGATTTTAATGATTTTAGAATTAATAATAAAAATGTTATAGCCGTTGATTGCCGTCACAACGAACAAAGTTTAGTTTATTCAAATGACTGCGATAAAAATCAGGGTTTTTTATTTGAATTAAAAAATAGTTATTTTTTGGTTGGATGGAATGATGAAAAACTTCAATATGAAATTTTGAATATGAAGTGACAATAGGAAGTTTAATATGAAACAAGTCAAATTAATAAAAAATGGGAATGAATTCTATATGTCGTTGAATGAATTTAACGAAATGATTTTAGATTGGCAAAAAAAAGGTTATCCAAACGATAAATTCGGCGACATTAAATTTGTGGAGGAAATTAAATAATATGGAAAAAATAAAAATATTAAAACGTCCAAAAAGAATAGTGTGCACTTTTTATCTTCGCCAGGACTTGGTAAAAATAATTAATGAAGAAGCAAAGAAAGAAAGTGTCTCGCTGAATTGATTAGCAGAACAAATTTTACTAAATTATTTTGGAATAATTGGAGGCAAAGATGAAGCAATTTAAATGCACTGCTATTATTGAATCGGATTTTAAATCCACTTTTTTCGCAGAAGGTTATCAAGAAGCAATTCTTGAATTTAGACGACAATTAAAAAAAGAATTTAATAACAATAGATGACAAATCGAGGAAATAAAAGAAATAGGTTAATTAATATGACATTAGAACAATACAATTTTTTAATAGATTTAGCAGAACACGGATCTAAGTTTAACGGTTATAAAACACATAAAAGTTATATACCAATCATCAAACGAATTTATAAAAGTTTAAATAATTTAGTTTCAGGCGATCCAGAAAAAGATTTAGAAGCGGCGAATATCTTCTTGGATAATTTATGAAATAAAAATAGAGTCGAAAACGAGGCAAATAAAGGTAGTAATTCTGTTAGAACATTAGGCGGTGCATTTCGCTGAGTTTATCGCCAAATTTACAATGGCGAATTTAAAACCGATAAATTAATTTTAGTTCCACCAAAAGTGACAGATACCGCACCATTATCACAAAATGAAATTGATTTAGTTGATAAAGCTATTGATGAATATGTGGCTTCCGCTCCAAATGAATATATTTTTAAGCAACGCAAACATTTAGCCAATATGCTAACAATCATTAAAAATGGTGGTAAGCGATTAACTGAAGTTGCTAGAATCAAATTTAATGAGGTGGAACCTAATTTTAGCGATGGTTTTGTCACTTTCAAAATGCGAGCAGAAAAGTCGAACCGTGAAATATTATGTGGGGTAGAACAAAATATGTTTAACGAATTAAAAGAGAGCGGTTTTATTTATAAAAATGATGTTTCGGCTTCACGTTGTATTTATACTTTTGTGCGAAAATTGAATAAATTCATAATAGAAAAATATAATGTCGATTTACATTTACATCCACATAAATTTCGCCACAACTTTGTCGCTGTATTATTAAGAACTATTAACCCTAATACTGGCAATTTCCACACAACCCAGGATATATCCGAGTGCACCGGTAATTTACCATCTACTTTAGAAAAGCACTATAAACATTTGGTGCCAGAACGATGTGTTGAAGTGCTTAAAAGTATTAGCCCTAACATTGTTAGAAATAATGGTGTTTGAAAAAGTGTGAACGAACAATGGAAGACTTTAAAATTACAAAAAAAGAATTAGATGAAATTCTCAAAAAAGCATATAACGATTTTCGTGAGAAATATTTACCAGGCATAAAAAGAGAACCAGATGGTTTAATAAATTATTTAAAATTTGTTTATTTTTATTTGGATCGGTTAGAAAAAACAAGGATTAAAAATTAATTATTAAGTTTTATAACCTATCAATCTCAAAGGAAATGGATCACCTTCAAACTGTGTGCCACCATCCAATCTTATAAAACTAACATATTCTTGCCCAATTTGATTATCAAATTTATTTACTTCTATTTTAAAACTTCCCATAGCAAAAGGTGTTTCACTTCCGCCTGAATAACTTATAGTGAAACTATATATATAACCACTTTCATCTTGTAAAGTTTTATAAGTTTGTGAATAGTTAGTATTATCTACTAATTTAGTATTATAAAATCTTTTAACCATAATTGGAATTGATGCACCTGTTTTTGCTCTAAAAAACTGATATGAATCAGTATTTCTACTAAAATTAATTCCACTTGAATCAATTTTTCAAATAGAACCAGTTGATAAATATAACCCTCCGTCCGTTGTAGTATTTAATGGATATATATCAATATAGTTATATGCCATTCCAAATTGGTCGCTATTATTTCACTTAATACCGGCACTACTTACTTGAACATCATAAATTTGTAATACATATTTGGGTGGGGTTATAGTTGTTGTTGTTACTGTTGAATCTGAAATTTTTGTTATTGTTCCTAATGTTGTTGGATTAAACCCATTTGTTGCATTATTTTGTTGAAAAATAACAACATCCCCCAATTCAGGATTTCTTTCCGGAATATCCGCGATTCCTCAATTTAATGTATTAATTTGAATAATAGAAATGGCATCGACTGCACTTGTTAAATATGATTGTGTTGTGAAAATTCCCACATTTCCTACAGAACCTCCGCCTGTATGGAAAATTTTACCATTCTCATCAATTGTTAAATCATTTGCTGAATTATTTGATATAGCATTTTGAAAAGTTGGAATGTTTGATAAATCTATGTTCCCTTTTTCAGCGAGAAGTGTGTTAGTTTCTGTTTTAGTAAAATGATTAACATTCGCTAAATTATCAAAATCAGTTTGTGCTACATTATCTAAATTGGTATTTGCTTTATTTGCCAATTTATCATTGATTTCGCTTTTACGATAATGATTAACATCCGCTTTTATATCAAAATCTTTAATATCAACATTTGCTAAGTCAATTTCAGCGAATATATCGTCTAAATTTGTATCTCTAATTTTTATCAATTCCGCCACTTTATCAAATGTAGATTGATCTAAATAACTCATCGCTTCTTTTGATAATAAATCTTGTGTGAAAATTAAACTAACACCACCACCATTAACATTAATAGTATTAATTTGTGAAGTAGTCATATTAGCAAGTTCTGGAAATGTTTCTGCTAGCATTCTTGTGCGAATCTCACAATAAAATGCTTTTTTAAATAACTCCGCATTATGATGCCCTACTTTTTTCTTTCAAGCTTCTCAACTTGTAGATTTTAATTTACTGGGAACAAAATAAGTATTTATATCAAGTGCACCAAATGCGTTACTACCAATTAATCGAAAGGTTTCAATTTGAATATTTTTATCTTCAACATCATAAAATAATTTGTTATTCGCTTGTAAAGTGGTTGGTATTACCATTTTATTTACCAGAGAATAGTCTCGAATAAATTCATCGAAATCTAAACCGTAGGTGCTTAATTCTTGTATTGTCATAATTTATCTTACATATCACAAAAATCTAATTATTTTTAATAATTGCTCTCAATTTTTGTGATAGTAAATAAAAAATAAAAATAGAACCCCTACCCCTATTTAAGAATTTACAAAGAAAACTTTATAAATCACCTAACTTAGGTGGCATAAACGAATAATAACCTTTACCAAAATAATAAAACTAACCCCTCATTAAGAGATTCGGTTAATTAAAAATTTTAAAAATTAAGCAGCATAGCATTAGTTTCCGCGAAATATCTACCCACATTTTGTGTTTAAATATGAAACAATTTAGATAGTAATTAATTATCTGTCGACATATTTGATATTCACTATTATTATTTTTTTGAAGATTCAAGATTTATTAATCATTTTTAATATTTTGCATCATTTCATATTTTTGTGATATGTTATTAGCGAATATTATAGGCATTCAAAATTACCCCCTATAGTATTTTTTTATTTAATTCGAATTCAAGACATTTTGCTCTCATATAAAATACTTGACTATTCAAATAAATATATTTTGAAAAACACCTGTATCTCATGTTGCCGAAAAAAACGATCATGCCACAGATGCTTTTTGAAACTTAATAACGAAAATAAAAATTACATTCGCTAAATAAATCGATTTTAATATTCATAAAATTATTTCTTCTTTAAATCACAGATTATTTAAAGAATGTTATTGGTTATACTTATAAACATGAAAAATAATAAATATGATGTATTGATTGTTGGTGGAGGGCCTGCTGGCATTTTTGCTACTAGTTTAGCGCATA
>JAIRLV010000143.1 GCA_031259185.1 Elusimicrobiota bacterium
ATTAAAAAAATAATCAAAAATTTTTATGTTACCTGAAAACAAATAAAAAATTTGATTTTTGTAAAAGCGGATCATGTTTTATTTTTTTTAATTCTATAATTAACTTAACAATAAATCTATAAGCTATATAAAAATTTATTCATAAGCTTAAAAATATCTAATTTATAGCTTTTTACCTAATATAGTGTTATAATGTACAAATTTATCAAAGAAACAAAATAGTTAATTTTTTATATTGGAGGATTAAATGGCTAATAAAAAAGACTTAGTAAAAGCATCGTTAATTAGACGGATAAAAATTTTTTGGAAAAATAATTGGGTAAAAATAACTATTATATCTGTTGTAATTTTATTAATATTCTTATCAATCGTTGGATTAATGTCAATGGAATCCTTTTATAGAAGGATGACATTAGCCAATATGCCGCTTCAATTATTATTAACCGCTGTTAATGCCGCAATATTTGTCTATTTTTATATGAATGTATTTAAAAATGGATTTGGAAATATGAAAAAAGACAAAGTTGAAGGGCAAAAGGTTAATATAAAATTTAGCGATGTTATTGGCTTAACAGAACCTAAAAAAGAAGCTATGGAAGTTGTAGAATTAATGAGAGATAGAACAAAAGTAAAACAAATTGGCGGAAAAGTCGTAAAAGGACTTTTGATGGTAGGACCTCCAGGATGTGGGAAAACATATCTTGCAAAAGCAATAGCTACAGAGGCAAAAGTTCCTTTTATATCTGTTGCGGGAAGTGAATTTGTAGAAGTTTTTGTTGGAGTTGGGGCTTCAAGAGTGAGAAAAATTTTTAAACAAGCTAGACAATTAGCTTATTCTGAGGGTTGTTGCATTATATTTATTGATGAATTGGATGTGATAGGGCGAGAAAGATCTTTTTCTTATTTAGGCGGAGGCGGAGAAACAAATAGTACATTGAATCAGCTATTAGTAGAAATGGATGGACTTGGTGAGGCAGCTCAAAATGTCATAGTAGTTGGCGCAACTAATGCAGGAGAAGATGTACTGGATAAAGCTCTTCTGAGACCAGGAAGATTTGATAGAAAAATTATAATTGATAAGCCAAATTTAGAAGAAAGAGAAGAACTTTTTAAATATTATTTATCAAAAGTTAAAGCTGATATAACTATTGATATTGGTAGACTTGCTAGAAAATCTGTAGAAAAAAGCCCAGCTGATATATCAAATATTGTAAAAGAAGCCGCTTTAATAGCGATGAGAAATCAACATGAAGAAGTTCAATATAAAGATATTTCACATGCAATTGAAAGAATTGACCTAGGTATAGCTCACAGAAAAAGTATGACAAAAGAAGAAAGAGAGATGGTCGCATATCATGAGTCTGGACATTTACTTGTACTTTATATTTTACATCCTACCGACGACGTATTTAAAGCTTCTATTATTTCAAGAGGCGGAGCGCTTGGGGTAGTTTATCATCAACCAAAAGCTGAATATCATACAATGAGTAAAAGTACCTGCCTTGCAAACATAAAAGCTGCTTTGGCGGGCTATGTTTCTGAAAAATTAAAATACGGAATAACTTCAACAGGAGTATCTGGAGATTTCAGAAGCGCTATGTCAATTGCTCACTATATGGTTTGGAATGTTGGAATGGGGAATTCTGGATTGGTCGGAGATTTTTCGATTGTTCCTAAAAATATGCTTTCTGAAACTGCAAAAACTCAACTAAATAATGAAGAAAATCAAATTTTACAATCTTGTTTAAAAGAAGTGGAATCTTTACTAAAAAAAGAGTGGTCGCTTGTTGAAGAATTCGCTAATGAATTATTACAGAAGGAAGAATTAGATTTTGATGAGATAGAAGCTATTTTTGCAAAGCATGGCAAATCTAATAATGCTTTAATGAACAAAAATTAGATAATCAAATATTTAATTTTGATAAGTTTTTTAATGTTTTTTCAAAAGGGTTACTAATATTATGTGTGGAATAATAGGTTATGTTGGAAAAAGAATTGCCGATAGAGTTTTGATAGATGGACTAAAAAAATTAGAATATCGCGGTTATGATTCTGCGGGAATATCTGTTTTTAGAGATAATAAAATAGAACTTTTTCGTAAAGTAGGAAAAATTATAAATTTGGAAACAGAATTAGCAGAAAAAGGGCTAAATTCTAGAATTGGAATTGGCCATACAAGATGGGCGACACATGGAAAGCCGACTGAAAAAAATGCGCATCCGCATATTAGTCATAGCAAAAAGATTGTAGTAGTTCATAATGGAATTATTGAAAATTATCAACAGCTCAAAAAAAAATTACCCGCATCTTATAAATTTATATCGGAAACAGATACCGAAATTATAGCGCATTTATTAGAATATTACTATATAAAATTGAAAAAAGATAAAAATATTTCTACCCAAAATAAATACTTGCTAGCTATGCAAAAAACTATATCGCAACTAAAAGGTTCTTTTGCTATTGTAATAATGTTTTCTGACAATCAAAAAGAAATATTTGCAGTAAAAAAAGATAGCCCATTACTTCTTGGGATAGGGATAAATGAGATGTTTATAACTTCTGATATTACTGCAATACTTTCATATACAAATAGATCTATAAATTTAGAAGATGGGGATTTTATAGTAATATCAAAAAATAAATATAAAATTTTTGATAAAGATGGAAAAGAAACGAATAGAAAAATAAATATTGCGCAAATAGATACTAATGTAACAGAAAAAAGCGGTTATAAACATTTTATGTTGAAAGAAATACATGAACAACCGCAGATCATAGAAGATATTATTTTAACTAAAATAAATAGAGAAAATAATGAAATAAATTTTAGAGATTTAAATTTATCTAAAAAAGATATTAATAATATATCAAGAGTAATTATTTTAGCTTGCGGGACATCTTACCATGCCGGGCTTATTGGAAAATTTTTGATTGAAGATCTAGCGCAAATCCCTTGCGAAGTAGATGTTGCATCGGAATTTAGATATAGAAGTCACAATAGAGTAATTGATAAGGATTGTTTTGTTATTGCAATTAGCCAATCTGGTGAAACTGCAGATACAATTGCAAGTTTCAATGAAATAAAAAAATTAAAGCCAAAAAATTTGATGATTTGTAATGTAATAAACTCAACTTTAACGAAAAAAGCCGATAATGTGATTTATACTAGATGTGGGACAGAAATAGGTGTTGCTTCTACAAAGGCTTTTACCTCTCAACTCTGTATATTATTTTTAGTATCTTTGTTTCTGGGAAGGCAAAGAAATATTTTAAATGACAAAAGATATAATGAAATTATTTGCGAACTTTTAAAAATACCTCAAAAAATGAAAAATACTATTGATTCAATAACTCCAGTCATGGAATATTGGGGGAAACATTTTTATCAGAAAAACAGTTTTTTATATCTTGGTAGAAATATAAATTATCCTATAGCTTTGGAAGGAGCGTTAAAATTAAAAGAAATATCTTATATTCATGCAGAGGGTTATCCAGCTGGTGAAATGAAACATGGTCCAATAGCTTTGATTGATGAAAATATGCCAGTTTTGACAATTGCGACTGAATCAAATGTTTATGAAAAAGTGGCTTCTAACGTTGAGGAGGCAAGAGCCAGAAATGGAAAAATGTTGGTTATAGCAACCGAAGGGAATAAAATAATAAAAAATATTGCAGATTTTGTATGTTTTGTCCCAAAAACTTTAGATATTTTGTCGCCGATAATTAATATAATTCCTTTGCAGTTTTTAGCATATTTTATTGCTGAAATGAGAGGCTGCGATATTGATCAACCTAGGAATTTAGCAAAAAGTGTCACTGTTGAATAAATTTGATGTTTCATTTTAATTTAAAAGAGGTCTAAAATGGATGAAAAAGATGAAAAAATTGATCGTTTCCAAAGAATAGCATATAAAAGAAAAGACGATATACTTGAAAAATTAAGAATTTTTGGAAATTGCGCAAACAAAAGTTCGTATGAATATTCTGATGTTGAAATTGAAAAAATTTTTAGTGAAATATTAGAGCAATTTTATAAAATAAAATTAAAATTTAAAACCGAAAAAACTGAAATATAAAACTTAAATAAATGAATATTATAAAAAATAGCTTTTCTAAAGCTTCTACAAAGTATGAAAACTATGCTCATATTCAAAATGAAATTGCAAAAATTTTATTAAAAAAAATTAAAAATCATTTTATTACAAACGATCCCAAAAAAATTTTGGATATAGGTTCTGGAACTGGAATTTTTACTAGGATATTAAAACAAAATTTTTTTAATTCTAAAATTTTCGCTTTTGATATTTCCCCAAATATGATAAAATTAGCAGAACAAAAAAATAATTATAAAAAAGGCTCTAAAGTTTCGTTTTTTTGCGCTGATGCAGAAGATTTTAAAAATTTAAAGAAAATAAAGGATGCAAATCAAAATTTAATATTTTCAAAAAATGAAAACAATAAATTTGATCTTATAAGCGCAAATTCTAGTATACAATGGTTAAAAAATTTTGAAAATATATTAAAGTTTTATTCAAAATTCCTAATTAAAAATGGTTTTTTTATATTTTCAGTATTTGGAAACAAAAAGTTTTGTGAATTAAATTCTGCATTAAAAAAATTTTATCAAAATAGCAATTTTAATCCAGATAATACAGAAATCATTTCGACAAAATTTCTTACAAAAAAAGATTATATAAAAATTTTAGAAAAATTTGATTTTTTAGAAAATTTGAAAATAGAAGAAATTTTTTTAAAAAAAAATTATTCTAATATTTTTGAACTTTTGCAAAATATTAAAGGAACAGGAACAAACATAAAAAAGAATACTAATATTAGACAAATTTTTTGGACGCCAAAAATGTTAAAAGACCTAGAAGGAATTTATAGAGCTGAAAAATCTAATATTTATAAAGAT
>JAIRLV010000178.1 GCA_031259185.1 Elusimicrobiota bacterium
AAACTAATTAGTAACTTTAAAATAAATATTCTCCATTTCTTTAACTTAAAAAAAATAATTATAAATTTATTTCAATTTGTTCCAATTTCTTATATATTGCTTCCAAGTTATTCCTAATCTGTAAGTATTTTTTTTTCATATTTTCATACTCAAAAATATTTTTTTTCATTTCAAATATTTCTTTTTTGTATACTTTTATCTCCAAATTTTTAATATTAATTTCATCCTCATATTTTAAATTTTGTTTTTTCAAATCTTTAAGGAAATTAATCAAAATTTTTACTTTTTTATCTAATTCATCAACCTTTTCTATGTTCATACATTACTCTATTTTCTTAATAAAAAAATCAGACATTTATATTAAATCTGAGTTAATATCAAAATAGTCTACTTCAATTCCAATTATATAATTTTTACTTTTTGTTAAAATTTTATCTAAAAACATAATCTTTTTAGTTATCAATCCATTATTATTTTTTGAATTATAAATTAACATTTCATTATTCTTGCTTTTTTTCATAAGGTTAATATAATTTCTTACAATATAGTGTCCATCTGAATCTACCATTTTTAAAATATTTGTATTTTCAATATAAGGAAAATCTGAATCAAAAATTTGATTTCCTTCATTATCTGTAATAAATAATCTGCTCCCATTAATTACTAAATTATTAAAGTTATTTTTTATATCGTCAATAGACTTATTATGTTCTAAATTTCTTAATAAATAATTTTTAAGAACCTCTAAATTCATTTTCAAAAATTCTTCTTGAAGCCTTTTCGTATTGGAGATAAAACAAACAATATATTTATTTTTATCAATCGAATCAACTGCCATGATATATACAAAATAGTATTGATATTTTTTAAATATTGAAAATTCATCCTGTTCATCATTACAAGAAAAATTTATCCATCCTCTATTGTCATTGTATTTTAAAATCATATTAATAGTTTTCCAAACAGATTTGCCATAGATATTTTTTATATTTTTTTCTTGCAAATCATAATTTTGGCTATCAAAAACTATTTTTTTTGTATTATAATCAATAATAAAAAATGGATTTTTTTCTTTTGCTCTAATATAATTATTCTCTCCTCCGTCTGAAATTATTTTATTTTTTAAATCTCCTAAACTCATTTTTGATAAGTCTTGAGCTAGTGTTTTTGTAAGATATTTAACTTCATATATATCTTCTTTCATAGTATCTATATTAAAAGAAATTGCATTGTCAAAGAGAATAGTGTATGCTACTATTACTTTTTCACCTTCTAATATTGCAGTTCTATAATACATTTCTCTCGCATATAAATTAACATCTCCTTTTTTAGGACAATAATATACTATTTTCCCAAAATTTTTTGATAACGCATCATTTATTATAGCTTTTATAAAAAAAGTTCCTAATGAATCTTTTTCTTCAAAAATATTTTTTTTATCAAAAAATTTTTTGTTTTTTGAAGTATTAAATAAAATATTCCCTCGTATATCAAAAATTAACAAAAAATTTTCATCTCCAAAAAAATTGTTCACTTTTTTTCTTATTATTGGAAAAGATAATCTGTCTTTATCTCTAATCAATTCTATAATTTTGTCAAATTCGTCCAAAATAATTCGTTCTTCTAATCTTACATCTTCTTGCCCGCTAGCTATAATATATTCTTTACCGGAAGGAGCTTTTACTATTCTGGTAAATAACATTTTCCAGATAAGACTTATACTATTTTGTTTCTGCCCTAAATAATATAAAAATCCTTCTTTTAATTTGTAATTTTTAGTTTCAAATAAAAACCATTTTTGAAATCCATTTTCATTAATTACCTTCCCATCTATAATAATTTTATCCCTTTTTATTATATCCTCGTTTACTATACATTTGCCAGCTATATCAAAAACAAGTATATAATTATTTTGATTGAACCATTTTGTCTTATATTCTTTAAAGTTTTTAAAAAACTTTTCTCCTTCTTTTTCTACCATATCTGCTGCTTCATTTACTAATATAACTATTTCATTTATTTTGTCATTTTTATATTGTTTTTTAGTCTCATACTCTTGACACAATATAATTGAATATAACAAATTTAACATAATAAAAAAAACTAATACTTTTTGTTTTTTCAAAATTTTCACCTAAAATAATATATTAAATTGCAAAAAAAAACAAAATAATCAAAAAGCGAATTACATTAAAAAAGTTCCAAAATGAATAACTTTTTATCTATAATATATTTTACATTATTTTTCAATTATTGCAAGTTTTAAAAAAAACTTTAATTAGAACTGATATATACAAAATATCTAACTAATTTTTCAAAAATTTTGAAAGGTAATAATCTTTTTAATAAATAACTAACTTTTGCATCGCTACCTATTATATTTCTAAAATTTTCATTTTTACCTTCTATTATAGACATAATTTTTTTTACGACTTTTTCAGGATTCCCTCTATTTTTACTATAATTGCTTATTCTATCTTTTATAATAGCTTTTGTCAGGTTATAATACTTGCTTTGTTTATTATCGTAATTTTTTACAAGTTTTGCATTA
>JAIRLV010000273.1 GCA_031259185.1 Elusimicrobiota bacterium
AGATCCTAGGTTTATTGCAAGGCGTATCGCAATTTGTGCTGCAGAGGATATTGGGCTCGCTCATCCAAATCTTTTAAATATTGTCAATTCTGCTTGGCAACTCATTGAAAAAATAGGCATGCCGGAAGCCAGAATTATTTTAGCCCAAGTTGCTGTTTTAGTTGCCATATCGCCAAAAAGCAATAGCGCTTATATGGGAATTGAAAATGCTTTGGCCGATGTGCGAAAAGGTAAAATTTTTGATGTGCCAACACACTTGAAAGATGCTTCGAAAGATGGTGTTTTGGGACATGGAAAAAATTATAAATATCCTCATGATTACGAGCGTCATTTTATAAAACAACAATATTTAAATAATGAGTTTGAGGGAAAATACTATAAAGCTGGGAGTGAGGGGCAAGAAAAAATATATAGAGACTTTTTATATAGATTGTGGGATAAAAAAAATGACGCTGAAAAATAATACATTAAAAATAGAAAATGAATTTTTTATGAATAAAATACCCAATAAATCTTTATTAAGAGAGGTTTTTAGAAAGAAAAGAAAAAAATTATCTTTATATGAGGTTTTAGAAAAAAGTAAAAAAATTACAGATAAGGTGATAAATATTTTGGTTAAATTTAAAAAAAATTTGAAAAAACTAAATGTTATGCTTTATTCTGATTTTGATAATGAAGTAAAAACAGCCCAAATTTTTGATTTTTGTGTTAAAGAATTCGGAGGAGCTATTTTCCCAAAAATAATAGATTCACAGATACAATTATTTTTTGCTGACAATTTAAATGATTTTGAAATAGGAACTTTTGGAATTTTAGAACCAAATGAAAAGCTTTGTAAAAAATTTGAATATTTTAAATTTAGAGATGAAAAATTTAAAAAAAATGAAATGGAAATTTTTAAAGATAAAAATATATCTAAAAAAGATAAATTTTTAAATATAAATGAAATTAATATAATCATTGTGCCAGGGTTAATATTTGACAGTTTTGGTAATAGAATCGGTTTTGGGAGAGGTTATTATGATAGATTTTTGCAAAGAATAACAGCCTTTTATTCAAACAAAAATAAAAATTATATGAAAAAAATGTTGCTTATTGGAGTTTGTTATGATTTTCAGGTTTTTAAAGGTGAAAAATTAGAATTTTCTAATCATGATTATCAGCTGGATGTCATAATTACCGAGTCAAATATTTACTTTGGAGAAGATTATAAAAGGAGAAAACATGCAAGTGATATTATTTAGTTTATTGTCATTAGTTTTTGGAGCGGTAATTGGATTTATAATAAGATATTTTTATGCGAAACATAGTTTAGCTTCTTTTGAAAACAATGCCAAAATTGCTGAAGATAAGGCAAAGAACTTATTGAAAGAAGCTATAAAAGAGGCGGAAGCAAAAAAGAAAGAGCTTTTGATAGAAGCAAAAGATCATATTTATAAAGACAAACAAGAATTTGAAAAAGAGTTAAAAGAAAGAAGAGTAGAACTTCAACAATATGAAAAAAGTTTAACAATTAGAGAAAACGATATTGCTAGAAAGCAAGAAAATTCTTTAGCAAAAGAGCATGAATTGAAAAATAGAGAACGAGATATCAATAATAGAAGTAAAGAGATAGATGAAATTAGGGAAACTATGAATTTTGAAAGAAGTTTACTTAGAAAAGAATTAGAAAAAATTTCTAGAATGACGAGTGAAGAGGCAAAACAGATTTTGATTCAACAAATTGAGAATGAAGCCAAAAAAGACGCTTCAATTAGATTGCAAAAAATAGAAGATGAATTGAAAAAAGATTCAGATAAAAAAGCAAAAGAGATAATTTCGCTTGCTATTCAGCGAGTAGCTGTCGAGCATACTAGCGATATTACAGTGACTACGGTTACAATTCCAAATGAAGATATGAAAGGCAGAATTATTGGTCGTGAAGGTAGAAATATAAGAGTATTTGAAGCTACAACTGGCGTAGATGTCATTGTAGATGATACTCCAGAGGCAATAACATTGACATCATTTGACGGAGTTAGACGAGAAATTGCGAGAGTTTCATTGGAAAGATTAATAGTAGACGGTAGAATTCATCCGGCTAGGATTGAGGAAATGGTCGCAAAAGTTACAAAAGAAATGGAAGTCTATATAAAAGAAGTTGGAGAACAAGCTGCGTTACAAGTAGGCATCTCTGGTTTACCTGATGAATTAATAAGACTTATTGGCAGACTTAAATATAGGACAAGTTATGGACAAAACATTTTAAAGCATTCGTTGGAAGTTGCATATCTTTCAAAACTTATGGCGGCAGAGCTTAAGTTGGATATTGATTTATGTTTAAAAGCAGGATTCTTTCATGATATAGGAAAATCTGTTGATCATGATGTGGAAGGAACACATGCTCAAATAGGAGCCGATATATTAAAAAAATATTATCCAAATAATCATAAGTTAATAAATGCAGTTTTGGCGCATCACGAAGGCGAAGCTGTTCCTGAGACTTTGGAAGCTGTTATCGTTGCAACAGCTGACGCTATTTCTGCCGCAAGACCGGGCGCTAGAAGAGAAAAGTTAGAGTTTTATTTAAAAAGAGTCCAAAAATTAGAAGAAGTAGCAAATTCTTTCAAAGGCGTTGAAAGGTCTTTTGCTATTCAGGCTGGTAGAGAGATAAGAATTATTGTCGAACCTACAAAAATAAAAGAAGAAGAGACAATACTATTAGCTAAAGACATTGCGCAAAAAATAGAAAAAGAAGTAGATTATCCAGGGCAAATAAAAGTTACGTTAATAAGAGAAACTAGGCATACTGATATTGCCAAATAAATTTAGTTGTTAAATTAGTTGTTTTGATTTTCACAAATACTGCTTTTACTAGATTGTTTAATTGTTTTTTTACACTATTTTATTATTAC
>JAIRLV010000277.1 GCA_031259185.1 Elusimicrobiota bacterium
CGCTAGACTTGGAGAAATAGTTAATAGTGTAAATATTAGGATTGTCAATGAGTATCCAGTAAAGAAAAATAGATTCTATTTTTATGCTGATGAAATTCCCACAGACTTGATTTTTGACACATTGAATCCAGGTAATGAAAATGGGGGCTTTATGGGTATCGGTAAGGCAGATGGTAGCCTTCAAATCTTTAAGTCTGATTATGCATATGAAGGTATTGAATCGCTGAAAATTGTTTGTAATAATTCTGTTGAAAATTTTGTATTTTTTCAATTTGGTTATGATGGGACATATGCTAGCCCTATTGTAGAAACAGATTTGTCCTATTACAATACTTTAAATTTTAGTATTAAATCTGATATAATATCTGCCCCTGCCTTCTATGCTATCATTGTAACAAATAACCCAGCAGATACTATTAAAAAAAAGGAATTTTTAACTAGCGAATGGCAATCGATATCAATTCCAATAGATAGTAATATATTGACAAATTTTAAACAATTAAGTTTTAAAACAGAAGACTTTAAAAGTGTTGATGGGATAATATACTTAGATAATATATACTTCAGTAGAGAATAGTTTTTTCAAAAAAGGGCTAAATGAAGTAAAGAAAAATTAGCTAATAGTCACATCCAATAAAGGAAAACTAGTTTTTTCAATTTTCAAAAAGTCTAGATTTGTTCTAAATGAATAAAAAAAGCTAATTCGGCACTTCAATATAGGTCTAATAATAGTTTTTTTCAAACGATCTAAACAAGCAATAAAAAAAATTGATACTGGAAAAAGAACATATATAAAAGTTCTACTTTTTTAATTTTTAACGCTTCGAATTTCAAAAATTTACATATAATACGTATAAAAATAAAATATAATTTATAATTTGGCAAACAATTTTTATCAACTTTTATTAGAGATGTAAATAAAACAAAATTATATTTAGAAATCAATAATTTTGATGATAACTTTAAAGAATAAAATAGGTTTATATAGAGAGGAAAATAATAGAAAAATTGCTACGGATATAACTTTTCTTTAATAGATCACCTTTAATAGATCAGTAAAAAATGAAAATTATTCATAAAAAAATATTTCATAAAAATAAAATATATTTATCCTTGATGTTTCTTAATGTTAGATAATAAAAATCGAAAAATTTTAATAAAGATTAAAAATGGCAGAAATAAGAAAAGTATTGCTTTTTATTGGAATAATATATTCAAGAGAAAATAAATCGAATTTAAATAAAATAAAAGATACATTGATTGAAAAATTTGGGAATATTATTTTAGATATGCAAGCTGTAAGTTTCGATTATACATCTTATTATAATCTAGAAATGGGGAATAATTTAGAAAAAATTTTTTATGCTTTTGAACATTTCATTAATTCATTGGATATTTCAAAAATAAAAATATTTACGAATGAAATAGAACAAAGATTTGCAGCAATAGATAAAAAAAGAAAGTTTAATTTAGATCCTGGATATTTAGATTTGGCAAAAATTGTTTTAGTATCCACAAAAGATTTCGCTCATAGAATTTATATTGGAGATGAAATTTTTGCAGAACTTACAATGCTTTATAATAATCCAAAAAAATCAAAAGAAATTTCAAGATATAAATTTTTACCTTGGACGTATCCAGATTTTAAAACAGAAAATTATTTAGAATTTTTTATAAGAGCCAGAAATTTTTATTTAGATGAGATGAGGAGAGAGAAAAAACTCAAAAATTTAATAAATTGAAAAAAGTAAAATTTATTTTGTTAGAATTGAAATTTTTATATTTTGGAATTATTATAGTAAAAGTAAAAAAAATAGAGTTTATGAATAAGAAAAAGAATATAATTGAAAAGCCTTGTCAAAAAGTTGAATTATTGATGCCAGCTGGCGATATGAAAAAATTAAAATATGCATTAGAGTATGGCGCTGATGCTGTTTATATTGGATGGAAAAAGTTTAGCTTGAGAGCAAGGGCAAATAATTTTGAGCTAGATGAAATAGAACAAGCTGTATTTTACACTCATAGTTTAGGTAAAAAAATTTATGTTACAGTAAATTCTTTTATAAGAGATTATGAAAAAGAATCTTTAGAGAATTATTTGAAATTTTTATACGAAATAAACGTTGATGCTATAATAGTTTCTGATCCAGGAATAATTTATTTAGCTAAAAAAGAGGTTCCTAACTTATGTATTCATTTAAGTACTCAGGCAAATACCACAAATAATTTATCGGTTAAATTTTGGAAAGAATTTGGGATAGTTAGAATAGTTTTGGCAAGAGAATTGTCAATAGATGAGATTAGTAGCATAGTAAAAAATAATTTTGATATGGAATTTGAAATTTTTGTTCATGGCGCAATGTGTATTTCATACTCAGGCAGATGCTTTTTATCTAAATATATGATAGATCGGGATGCAAATAGAGGGGATTGCGCCCATCCTTGTCGTTGGGAATATACTCTTTTAGAAGAAAAAAAAAGACCAAATCAATTTATGAAATATGAAGAAGATGAAAAAGGTTCATATATTTTTAATTCAAGCGATATGTGCCAAATTTTGAGAATAAAAGAACTGCTAGAATCTGGGGTTCATAGTTTCAAAATTGAAGGACGAATGAAAAGTCTTTATTATATAATTTGCACGACTAATATTTACAGAAAGGCAATAGATATTTATTATGAAAATCCACAAAGATATGAGGCTGAAAAATTAAATTTTTTAGCTGAAATTTTCAAGTTAAATAATCGTGGCTATACGGAGGGATTTTATTTTGGTGCGCCAACTGAAAAATATTATAATTATAATGAAAATTGTGGTAAAATTACGCATTATTTTTTAGCAGAGATTTTAGAAGTAATTGAAAAAAATAAAATAAAAGTTTTAGTAAAAAATTCTTTTTCTATCAATGATAAAGTTGAGATTCTTACTCCAAACAATAAAAATTCTAATAACATAGCTATTGTCAAAAACATTTATTCTTTAAAAGATAATGAGTTTATAGAAAAAAGTTTTTGTGATCTTGAGGCGATAATAGAGCTTGAAAACATAAATAATGATAATATAAAAAACGAGTTTGATATAAATGAATTTTCTATAATTAGAGCTATATCTTCAAAAAATTAATAAATATTGATTAAAAAATTTTTTTCAATTAACGAGGTGTGCAGATTTTTTTATAGAAAGCATAAACAAAAAATAAAAAAAATGAAACTTTTTTATTAAAAAAGTCTCTAAAAAACTATAAATATAAATTGATGGAATATATTCGAATTTGTTAAGTTTACATTAATATTATTTAGGAGTAAACAATGTGTCAAAATTTAAAAACAACAAAATATTAAAGATTTTATCTATTTTTTTAGTGCCTATATTTTTTGGTCAAAATACGTTTTTGAATGCAGATTTTGCAGATTTTTCTTTTTCGCAGAATTTTTCTAATAAAAAAAATATGAATTATTCTGAAATCATTTTAGGATTAGGCGTAGGGACGCTTTCTGATTATTTTGTAGCTAAAAATAGTAATTTAGGTAAAGTGATAATTATTAAAGATCTGCATGCTAATAGCGAAGTCCAAAACAATATTTTTTCTATATTAGAGGCTATAGATAAAAATTATAATGTTTTCAATAAGTATTCTTTTAACGACGTTTTTGTAGAAGGCGGTTGGGGAAATTTAGAGACTAATTTTGATCTTTTATTTTCAAAGTTGTTACCAAATTCTTTAGATTCTAAAAGAATTTTTTTTGACAACCTTATTAATAATGGCCTTATTAATGGCGCTGAAAAATTTGTCGCTTTTAACATAGACAAAAAATTAGAAGGTATAGAGCAAGCAGATATTTATTCAGAAAATTTTAACTATCTAGTAAAGTCTTTGCAAATCAGAAAGGAAGCGAATTTTTTTATTATAAATTTAATAAATGATTTCATAAAGAAAAAAATAAAAAATTATTCTACAACTTTGATAGAATTAGATAATTTGGTTGTAAAATACAGAACTAATAAAATTTCTTTGATAGAATATATGGATACTTTCAAAAAGTTTGATTATTATATGGAGTTAAATTTTGACCATGAGTTTCCTACCCTTATGAAAAGCTATAATGCTGAAAAACTGCTTCAGAGTTTTGGCAATTTTAAAAATATTACCATAGAAGCTTTCACTATAGAAAAAATTCTTTTTAATAAATTATCAAAAGAAGAATTTTTTGAATTACAAAATTTTAGATCAAAACTGCAAACAGATGACATAACCAAATATTATTTTTATTTGCAACAACTTATAGTAAAAAATAAATTACAATATTTACTTGAGGAAAATTTTATTAATTTAAAAAATTATTTTGAATATTTAAACACTCTTAATTCTCTTGATCCGACATCTATCTTAATAGAAGAAAAAAACTTGATTGCAAAAATTTCCAATAATTTAACACTTACGCAAAATCAAAAAAAGTTTTTAGAATTTGGAAGAATTATTGATAATTATTATAGATTCTGTAATAATTTGGCTTTGCCATTTGAAGTTGACGATATTATTAAAAATAATGATAAATATTTAGAAATAATATTGAGCTATGCAAACGATATGATAAAAGATGAAGTGAACTTAATCATGTTAAAAGATTGTTATATAAAGTTTGTGGAACAAGTAGAAAATATGAAAAATTTTTATTTTCTGGCTAATAAAAGGAATTTTATTTTTGCAGAAAATATTGAGAAAAAGTTAAATCAAAATAAAAATGATAATTTAATTTTGCCAGTAATTATAGGCGGTTATCATGCTAAAATGGTAGCAGATATTTTAAAAGATAAAAAAATTTCTTATATTATTATTTCTCCAACTATTTCTAAAGAAGCTGATAATAGACTTTATGAGGCAAATGTTATGTCTCAGTCCAATTATAATAGTTTTCAATCTATCCGTGATATTGGAATAGGAATAACTACTTTGGCTTTACAATCGCATTTTCAGGTTAATTCTAATGATGAGCAGATTAGAAGTAAAGCAGAAGCAATATTAGGTTTAGTCGGCGAAAATAACCTAAAGAGTATTTTGGATATAATGAGAGATTTAGATGAAGATATTAAAGAATATGCTAAAAATTTATC
>JAIRLV010000301.1 GCA_031259185.1 Elusimicrobiota bacterium
CTAAAACATGTTTGAAAATTTCATTGCAGTTGACTATTTGAGGAGTTTACATAAAATGTTTTTAAGTCATATTGAATTGAGGGAAAAATTTTTTGAATTTTTTGAGAAAAGAGGGCATAAAATTTTGAAAAGCGCATCTCTTATTCCAGAAAATGACTCATCTATTCTTTTTAATAGCGCCGGGATGGTACCTTTTAAAGATATGTTTTTGGGAAAAATAAAATCTAGCAACAAAAGGATTGCGACAATTCAAAAATGTGTCAGAACAAACGATATTGAAAATATTGGTATGACAAATAGACATTTATCATTTTTTGAGATGATTGGAAATTTTTCATTCGGTGATTATTTTAAAAAAGAAGCGATTCTATGGGCTTGGGAATTCTTGATTGATGAAATTAAATTACAAAAAGAAAAACTTTATGTTACGATTTATAAGGACGATATGGAAGCTTTTGAAATTTGGCGGGAAATTATTGATGAAAATAGAATTATTAAACTTGGAGAAGATACTAACTTTTGGAGTATAGGAAAAATTGGACCTTGTGGACCTTGCTCTGAGATTCTTTTTGATAGAGGCGAACAATTTGGTTGTAACAAAGCTAATTGTCAACCTGGATGTGATTGCGATAGATATTTGGAAGTTTGGAACTTAGTTTTTACACAGTTTGATATACAAGAAAACGGCGATTTAAAACCATTAGCTCAAAAAAATATTGATACGGGTATGGGACTTGAAAGAATTTTGAGTGTTGTCCAAAATGTAGAATCTGTTTATGAAACTGATGTTTTTCAAAGTATTTGGCAAGGGATTTTTGATATTGCAAAAAAAAGAAGTTTGAAAATAATAGAGAATAAAAAAGCATTTAGGATTATTTGCGATCACCTGAGAAGTAGCGTTTTTTTGATATGCGATGGAGTTTTTCCGGCTAATGAAGGACGCGGTTATGTTTTGAAAAGACTTATAAGACGCGCGACTAGGCAAGGAAATAAAATTGGACTCTACAATTTTTTACAAAATTTGAGTTCCAAAGTTATTGAAAATATGAAAGAAGTATATCCATATTTAATTGAAAAACAAGAATTGTGTTTTGAAATTTTGAAAAGTGAGGAAGAAAAGTTTCAAGAAACCATTCTTAACGCAGAAAAATTTTTTAATGAAATAAAAGCAAAATATGAAAAAAAAGATGAAAAAATTATTAATGGCAAGGACGCTTTCAAGTTATTTGATACGTATGGGCTGCCTTTTGATTTGATTGAGGAATTGGCGGACGAAGCAAACTTAGGGATAAACAGAAAAGAATATGATGCGGAAATGCAAAAACAAAAAGAATTATCGCGAAACATTGCCGAAGGTTGGGCTATAGAGGAGGATTCCATAAAGAAAAGTTTAAAAAAAATTATTGATGAAAATAAAGATAAATACTCTATAGATCAAAAATTCGTAGGATATACAAATACTGAAATAAAAACTGAAATTCTAGATATTATAAAATTTGAAAATAATGAAATAATAAAATTAGATTTTGCCGATACAAATTTCGGTGAGATCGGTATTATTTTAAAAGAAACTCCTTTTTATGCTGAAAGTGGTGGACAAAAAAGTGATTTTGGTGCCATTGAAGCCTATAAAGATGATAATTTTTTGGAATTAATAGCAAAATTTGAGGTGAAAAATAGCAAAAAATATTCGATAGATGGAAAAAATATTATTGTAAATTTTGGAGAAATAAAGATAGGTAAATTAGATTTAGGTACAAAAAATGTACGTGCTAAAATAGATATTGAAAGAAGAAATGCAATCAAAAGGAATCATACTTCTACTCATTTATTGCAAGCAATTTTGAGAAAATATTTGGGGAATAATGTAGAACAAGCTGGTTCAGAGGTTAGAGACGATGGATTTAGATTTGATTTTACCTACTCAAAATCAATAGATTTTAGTATTATACAAAACATAGAATTAGAAATCAATAAAATTATTCTTGATGCATATAAAGTTCAAACTTTTGATATGAATTTAGATGAAGCGAAAAAAGTTGGTGCGCTTTCATTATTTGATGAAAAATATGGGGTTAAGGTTAGAGTTGTAAAAATTGGAAATAGTGAAAATTGGAGAAATAATATAAGTTTAGAATTTTGCGGTGGAACTCACGTCAATAATACTAGTGAAATTGGAAGCTTTAAAATATTGTCAGAATCTAGCGTGGCAAGTGGCGTCAGAAGAATTGAAGGAATTACAGGATTAGCAGTTTATGATTTTTTACATAAAAATTTGGAAACTTTGAGCGACATTTCAAAAATTTTGAAAGTAAATTCAGACAAAATTTTATATCAATTAGAATCAAATATTGAAAAAACAAAAAACTTAGAAAAAAAAATAGAAAAGTTAAATATTAATTTTATAAATATTGAATTAGAAAAACTGATTAATCAAAAAGCTAATAAAAATATTTTTGTTATAGTTCATTATTTTGATGAAATAGATGTGAATACTTTAAGGATAGCAGTTGATATTGTAAAAAATAAAATGACTAATAACGATTATTTTATATTCTTTTTAGCAAGAAATATTGACAAAATGAATGCAATTCTAGCAATTAGCGATACCTTCAAAGAAAAATATAATGAAACTGCTAAAACTTTGATGAAAAAAATTACAGATAAATTTGGTGGAGGGTCTGGCGGACGAGATAATATGGTCCAAGCCGGATTAAGAAACGATGAAAATATTAAGAATATTTTGGATTTTGTTAAAGATTTAATTAATAAATTTATTAATTAAACTATATTCATCAAAAACTATTTATAATTTATAAAAATTATTAAAAAAATTTTCTATAATCTATAAATAAAAAATAGAAATATTTTTAAAATCCAACAAAATTGTAGTGTGTGCGAAAGGAATTATATATTTTATATATAAATTAACTCAAAAATAAGACTTATATAAAGATTATATATATCAGTTTTTTTAAATTTGACATATATAAAATATATTTAATATAATAAAAAATATGCTTTATTGATAATGCCCGGGTGGTGGAATGGTATACACGACGGTCTCAAAAACCGTTGGTCGCAAGATCTTGTGGGTTCGAATCTCACTCCGGGCAACTTTATCACTACTCTCAAAAATCAAAAAATCAGACTTTTCGTGCAATAAATAGCATAAAAAAGAAAGAAAAAGAAACAGCTTGAAATGATTAGCATATATAAATTTGCTACCG
>JAIRLV010000319.1 GCA_031259185.1 Elusimicrobiota bacterium
GTTTAACCATTCCATTTCACTATTAACTTACAATAAGGCATATACGCGATTACCACAATCATATATCCAATTCCAATTATTATTTGACATATTTTGCTTTTCAGTTAATTTATTATCAAAATGTTCTAATTTCTTCTCAAGTTTATGTTTTTGAAAAATAATTCTTGAATATCTTTTATTGTCCTGTTTAAAATAATAATAATTTGGGTTTGAACAATTTATAAATTTAAAACCATTATTTAAATAGACATTACCAGTAAAATATCTTAAATCAGCATAAGTAATTATTTTACCATTATAATTATTTATAAAATATTTAAGGCATTTTGTAAAACCGCCTAATACTATACTGTTTATTATACTGGCGGATCTTGTTATTTCATAATCGTAATGTTTATTAAAGCGTGAAGCTCCAAAAGAAACACATTGAATTATTTCTTCTTTATTAAATAATCCTACATTTATTGAGCTGTTTATACCACCTTGTATATGATTATTTTCATAAAATAAATGAGCGGTTGTATTATCTACTTCTTTTATTTTAAGTTTTCTACCATAAAATTTTTTATCAAATATTCCAAGCTTAGCCTTTATAATGCTTTTTACAATATCGCATTTATTTTTCCATTCATCAGCAAAAATATGAATAAGTTGATATCCAATTTTATCGCATAATTGTGTTTTGACTAAATGATAATTGTTTGGAACAAATTCATTACTGTGCCATCTTAGTCCATCATATTCAATAGCTAATTTAAATTCTGGAATTACAATATCAAGTTCATATGGTTTAATAAGTTCTCTATTATGACTATGAAAATTAATATGTAATTCAGTAAGAAATTTCCTTACTTCTTCTTCTCCTTGTGATCCATTTATTGGATTGCAAATAGGACATCTTGAATAAGCAAGGCTGCCTTTATATTCAGATCCGCAAGTTTTACATTTTAAATCATATTTTATATATTCACATTTTTCCCCAAATAATATTCTTTCCCCATTATATTTATTTAAAATTTCATATGGTAATTCTTCTTTTATTTTATTATATTGATTTTCTTTTCTTGTGTTAGCGGTTTTGTCATAAATTTTATCTATTTTTTCTTTTCTTGTTGTTTGAACTTTTTCTACAATTTTTTTATCAAACATAGGATTGTTTTTTTCACGAATTTCTTGAATTTCTTTTGTTTTAAGATAAGAAGTCTCGCCATATTTTTTCAAGCAAGTTTCTTTTATTTTTTCTCTAATTTCTGGAATCTTTAAAACAGAACTTACTCCATATCTTTCAAGACAAGTGCTTTCAATTTTTTTATTTCTTTCAGTGTGATCTTTTTCGCTATTTATTTTTCGTGTTTTTTCAAGCTGCCCTGGATTTTCTACACCATATAATTCTTTAAAACGTTTTTTTTGATAACAAGAGGTGCAAAGTAATTTAGTTTCAATAGTAAGAGCTATATTTCTTCTAACAATTTGCCTAATAAAGATTGTTTCTTCTTTTCCACATTTACTGCATATAAAATTTATTTTATTATTTTGTCCATTTACTATTTTTTCATCTTTTATTTTTAATGGAATTTCTTCATTTTTATTGTTTAAGATTTTCATATTAACACTATATCATTTGATTTTAACTTTGTCAAGGGGTATAGTGTTAGTCTACTCTTCCACCGTGTTTTGATTTATGGTCTTTCCATCTTCTTTCGATATTTCTACTTTGACCAATGTAAGTTTTTCCATTGATGTTATTTGTTATTTTATAAATTCCTATCATAATAATGTTATTATAAATAAAATTTTATTTTTGTCAAGAGGTTAAAATAACATTTTTAACCTGTTATAAAAATAACAATATAGAGATGGACTAAATTGAAAGTGTCCAAATAATGTCCAGGTCTGTATCGGCACTCTTATAGAATGGGGTAATATTCTTTTTTGCCAACATAACTCCACAAGGCATATTCCTGTATGCCCAATTAGAAGTTGATTCAATATTTGATTCGCTTACAGCTGTTTTTAAAAGAGTATCATTAAATAATCCCATTTGTTTTAACACATAACCATTATAAGGATAATATGCTCCAGTGGCATTTTCGGCACCAGTTTGTGATGGCATATAAATATGGAATGAAATTCTGTGTAAATAAGTTTTAGCGGTATCTTTAGAGAGTGAAACGCAAATGGCGTTTGCCGGACTATCCCAATATTCATTATATGGTTGTATGCCCCATCCAGCTTCACTTACGCTTTCATTGGTGAAATAGATAAATGCTGGTCTTCCTATTCCTTGATATTGCGGCCTAAGAGTTTTTCCTTCTGTTGTAATTGTATCATTGAGAAAATCTGTGCTTTCCGCTGAAGAAAAATAAGGTGTTTTAATTGCTCCCATTATACCCCAATCCTTTGAGGCAAGTGAAGTAGTATTTATAACGGAAGTGGAGTTTGGATCATTTACTGTTCTACAGGTTAACAATCCGGAATTACCAGCGGCAAGGTTATTTGCTATAGAACCACTATATTTATTACAAAGCATAGCTATATTTTCATTAAAGGTATTTTTTGCCACTGTAAGATCGGCACTACCGCCAAATTTATTTTTTAATTCATTGTACCACGCTGCGTTGGCGGTTTCATTTTCTTCTTGTAATGTATCCCAGTTAGCATATTCTTTACCTGTTCCAAATAAAATCTTTGTTGGAAAATGAGCAAAAATAGCGCTACCGTTTCTATTATAAGCCTGACTGTATTTAAAGGCCACCGTTGGCCTTTCACTCGTATTATTGTCTTTCCAAAAATATTGTTTATCGTGAATCAAATATCCATCAAGATTTATTCCGGAATTGCTGTTGCCAACTTCTTGGTGATAATCTGTTGATATATTAAGCACTGTTCCTCCACCTGCTACAGAACCACCTAACGTAGTAAATTGTAAAGGACTATTTCTTGAGTTGGTAGCTGATGGATTTTGTATTGGGAATATTGTAGTTCCAGTTCTTGAGAAAGATGCTCCGGTAAGTAACATAAGTAAAGTATGACGCATCCAATCCGTTACGACATTATCTCCTGAATTCTTATAAACTATTTCTCCAGTTCTTTTATTTGTTGAGGTGATATCAACCCAACCTTCCAAATCTCTTTCTTTTTCAAGTATATTTTTTAATGGCTTAAACATAATAATCCTTTTTACTTTTAACTTTATAAAATTTTAAGTTAAATACGGAGACGAAAAAATCATGGAGTTTGGAAGTAATCCGGTAATGGAGCTTACGCTGTCAAAATTACTTGAAAATTGTATATTTATAGCAATAGAAACCATAGGAGTAACGCAATTTCTAAAAAATTTTATAAAAAAAGATTGTAGCACCCGTAGATATGCGGTACTTTCTTTGTTGTGGTGTATACTTTCAGCAATTGTTGTTATTTACATAGATGGTTGGTGGGCGCTTATATTTAATGTTTGTTTTCTTTCACTCGCTTTAACACAAATATGTTATGAAGTCATAGTACAAGCCTTACCAAAATTTATAGGTGGAATATTAGATAATGTTATAAGCCAAGCGGCAAAGGAAAAATAAAGCAAAAATGAATAAAGATATTGATTTTTCATATAAAATGTATAAAGAAATTGACAATAAAATAGATAAAATTAATGTTGGGATTAATAATATAAAACTTTTGCTTATTTTAAAAAATGAATATAAGGTAAAAGCTTTAACAAAAAATGGCAAATGAGTTTTATAACAGCTTAATAAATACTTTTAGAGGCATTAGGCAATCAATAAATACTTATGGAGATAAGTATTATACTTTTGGTACTATTTGTAATGGTAGTTATTTAAATTGGAAACACGACCCAAACCCCTCAGTATTTGTCCTACATGGAGGAGAGCCAGGATATAATTTAAAAAAAATGGTTCATGGGATTAACCTTCATTATATGCCTTCAGGAGATCAGTACCGTTTTATAAGAACACTTTATCTTGCTTATAGAGGACAGCAAATAATTTCTAAACCCCTTATGTATCAATATTTAAAATTAAATTTTCCAAATATAATAAAACAATGTTATAGAATGTACCATCTTGAAATGTGTGATTTTAAGATAATTTCTCCTGGTATTACACAAATACCGCTTAGTTCTTGTTACCCAATAAAAGACCGCAGAGATGGAATAATAGCAACTTTTAATAACCAAATAACCAAAACTACAACTGTTCTTGAGAATAGACAAATTGCTTATAATCAAGACGAGTTAAATCAACATATACAAGAATCTTTAAATAGTAGAAAAATACTATAGTTAATTATATGGCAGATGCTACTAGAACTCCTGAGGATATAATTAAAAATTATACATTAAAAAGAACTAAAGAAAATTATCCAGAAAATCACGTTTTTAGAAAATATGACGAAACTCTTTCCAGCACCGGAGTTTCAAGAGAAGGAACTGAAGAACAAAAGAAAAATTGGCCTGAAAATATTTATGCTGAAAACTTTTCTAATCACATAAATCCGCAAAGTATATATACCGATATACAATTCAGAGTTGGAAGTAAGGATATAAAAAATTCAGCAGGTAAAATAGAAACCGTGCCTAATTGGGTAAGCTTAAATTCACAAAACAATAATGTTTATTTTAAAGATTTAAATATTGTTGATAATGGCGGTGTTCAAAAACTTACCCTAAATTTATATGATAAAGATTTTACCAATCTTGAAACAGTGGTGAGAGGCG
>JAIRLV010000027.1 GCA_031259185.1 Elusimicrobiota bacterium
AATTTTTTTAACGCTTTTGAAAAAAATTTTCAGCTGTTTCTCGCTAAATGCAACGGTAAGAAACAAAAAACAGAGAAAAAATATAAAAAAACATCTTTTTTTAAAGAGCAAAAACTAAAATTCTAAAGATGCGAGCAAGGATAAAACTTAAAAAGTATAAAAAAATAAAAATTATAAAAAGCTAAAAAAATATTAAAGTATGCTAATGGATAAATGTATATTTTAACTTGTGCAAAATAAAAAAAATGAAAAGTTATTAAAAAATATAAAAATAAATTATCTACAATTTTTCTACATGTTTGCAAGTTGGATAATTGCTACAACCCAAAAATTTTCCTCTTTTACTTGCTTTTACAACTAAATCTCCACCACAATCCGGACATTTTTTATCTATTTTTATACTATCTAAGTTTTTAGAATATTTACATTTTGGATAGCCACTACAAGCAATAAATTTCCCATATCTACTTTTCTTTATTACTAAATCTGATCCACATCGCGGACACTTTCCTAAATTGCTATATTCATTATCCATATCCTTTTCTAAATTATTGTCAGTATTTCGAGAAACTGTTTCTTTTTCAATATATTTACATTTTGGATAACCGCTACATCCAATAAATTCACCATATTTACTTTTTCTAATAACTAAATCTGCTCCACATTGTGGACATTTTTTGTCTACTTTTTGTAATTCTTTTGGAGGAATTTTTTCAATAGCTTCTTGTAATATTTTACTGAATGGTTTATAAAATGCTGTTAACATTTGTATCCATTTTTCTTTTCCGACAGCGATATTATCTAATGATGATTCCATTTTAGCTGTAAAATCTGGATTTACTATTTTTGGGAAAAATTGCTCTAACATTTCTGTCACTTCAATGCCAATTGATTCAGGAAATAACTTTTTTTCTTCTATTTTTACATAACCTCTCTGTAAAATATTTGAGATTGTCGGAGCATATGTAGAAGGTCTGCCTATTCCATTTTTTTCCATAGTTTTTATTAAAGTTGCTTCTGTATATCTTGTAGGAGGTTCTGTGAAATGCTGTTTTGGCTCTATTTCAGTGACTAAAACTTTTTCGCCAACTTCCAATTCTGGCAAAATCACATCTTTTGAAATATCATCAGCTTTATAAACTTTTAAATATCCATCGAAAATTTTTGTTTCACCAACTGTATTCCACAAAGTATCGTTACAAACGATTTTTACTATATTTTGATTAAAAATAGCTTCTTTCATCTGAGAGCCAACAAATCTCTGCCATATTAATTCATATAACCGAAATTCATCTTTTGCCAAATATTCTTTAATATCTTTGGGAGTTTTTATAGTAGACGTTGGTCTAACACACTCATGAGCTTCTTGGGCATTTTTATCTTTTGTTTTAAAAATATTTGCTTTTTTAGGCAAAAATTTAACCCCAAATTCCTTATCAATAAACGCTCTTACTTCATCTAAAGCGTCTTTTGCTATAGCCGTAGAATCTGTCCTCATATAAGTTATAAGCCCTATTTCAGAATCTCCAATTTTAACACCCTCATATAAATTTTGCGCTATCATCATAGTTTTTTTTGATGAAAAGCCCAAAATCTTTGAGGCAACTTGTTGCAAACTGCTTGTAATAAATGGAGGACTAGCTTTTTTTAATCTTTCTTTTTTCTCAATATCTTTAACAAAAAATTTATCTTTATCTATACTTTTTAATATTTCATCCACATCTTTTTTTGTTTTCAATTCTTTATTATTATAAGTTTTTCCATCTTTTTCAATAAATTTTGCATTAAATTTAATCTCATTTTTCTCACAAATTGCATCAATCGTCCAGTATTCTTCAGTCTTAAAGTTTTTGATTTCCTTTTCTCTATCAACAATTAATTTTAATGTAGATGATTGAACTCTTCCAGCAGATAAACCTTTATAAATTTTACGGCTAAGAAGCGGGCTGAGATTGTAGCCTACTAATCTGTCTAAAATTCTCCGTGCTTGCTGCGCATCAATTAAATTATAATTTAAATCTCTTGGGTTTTTTACTGCGTTTTTAATAGCGCTTGGAGTAATTTCATGAAAAGTTATTCTCTTGAAATTTTTTTTATTTAATTTTGAAAGCTCAACAATATGCCAACCAATAGCTTCTCCTTCTCTATCTTCGTCAGTCGCTATATAAATTTCGTCTGCCTTTTTTATCAAATTGACTATATTTTGCGCCGCATCTTTTCTATCTTTTGAAACTTCATATGTAGGTTTAAAATCTTTATCAACATCTACCCCTAATCTATTTTTAGGCAGATCCCTAACATGCCCCATCGTAGCAATAATTTTATAGCCAGAGCCTAAAATTTTTCCTATTGTTTTACATTTTGCTGGTGATTCTACAATTATCAATTTCATTAGTTCAAAAACCTTTTATTTTTTTTTAAATTATTAATTTCTTCAATATCAAAAAAAAGAGATTCTTCTATTCCTTCTTCAAATTCAAAAATTTCAAAATGTTCAAAATATTCAAAATTTTCATCAATAACGGCATCATTAACATCATAAAAATCATCTGCTTGAAAAGAAATGTCTATATCTTTTTCAAAAATATTTTTATTTTCTTTAATAATTTTAAAAAAATCTTTTAAGTTTATAGAAATTTTTGCATTAAGATTTAATATATCGTAAAATTCTAATATATCTTTTGCTATTGTTGCCATTTTGTCTCCTAATGTTGATTTATATTATTTAAAATAAAATATTCAAAATTTGCGCCAACCAATTCATCTTGTTATTTTTTTTTTAAAACATACCTTTTTATATTTTCTATAATTTAATATATTTTAATATTTAAAATTTATTTTTTCAATTCATACATATTTCAAAATTTCAAAAATATTCTAATTCATATTTTGTTTTTCTCAAATTCAAAATACTTAAATCATTTTATCAAAATTATCAGCCAAAAATTAACTATATAAATTGTTTTTAAGTTTATGTAATCTTTAAAATAATAAATTTTTTTATCACTCATATTATATAAGATCTAGCTAGCTTTAACTATTTTATAATTTATTTGCCATCAAAACATCTTTTGCAGCTAGCTGTTCAGCTTGCCTTTTATTATTTCCTCTACCTGTACCTAAAACAATATCCTTAATTTTCACCTGTATTATAAAAGTTTTATTATGGGCTGGTCCTTCTTCAGATATTATTTCATAAACAGGCGCAATTTTATATTTTTTTTGAACCGTTTCCTGTAGTTTAGATTTATAATCTACATCTAAATCTAAAAAATAGTCTATATTAACATTTTCAAAAAAAGATACCAAAAATTTTTTTAAATAATTAAATCCTCTATCTAAATATATAGCCCCTATCAAAGCTTCAAAAGCATTCGCTAAATTTGAAACTTTTTTTCTACCAGCATTTTTTTCCTCTCCAATCCCTAATAATAAATAATCTCCGATATTAATCGTTTTTGCCCAATTATAACAAGAGTCTTTAGATATAAGTTTAGCTCTATATTTCGTTAATTGCCCTTCTCGCCAGTAAGGATATTTTTTGTATAAGTATGTAGAGACAACTAATGATAACACAGAATCGCCTAAAAATTCTAATCTTTCATTATTATCAAAATTACCAAAATGAACTGCGCTCATTGAAGATAAGAGTTGTACATTTTTTTTATCAATTAAATGTTCCGCAGAATAAGATGTATGAGTAAAAGCTATTTTTAATAATTTGATATTTTTAAATTTTATACCTATATTTTTTTCAAATTCATTCAATTTATTCATATTTGTTCACAACTAAACTAGAATTATGCCCTCCAAAGCCCAATGAATTGGATATAACAACTTTTACATTTTGATTTTTTCTAGCAGTATTTGGAATATAATCTAAATCGCATTCTGGATCAGGAGTATAATAATTTGCTGTTGGATGAATAGTACCAGTAATAATAGTTTGAATGCAAGCTATAAGTTCAATAGCGCCCGCTGCACCTAACAAATGTCCAGTCATAGATTTTGTGGAGGAAATAGGAATTTTATATGCTCTATCTCCAAAAACTTTCTTGATAACTAAAGTTTCTATCTTATCATTTAATTCTGTTGAAGTTCCATGCGCATTTATATAATCTATATCTGCAAAATCAAACCCAGAATCTAATATTGCATTTTTTATACAATTTGCGCATGCTTCGCCAGTATTATCAGGCGCTGTCATATGAAAAGCATCGTCCGTAGCGCCATATCCAGAAAGTTCAACATAAATTTTTGCGCCTCTCGCCTTAGCATGCTCCAAAGTTTCTAATACAAGAATACCGGAGCCTTCGCCAATAACAAAGCCGTCTCTATCTTTATCAAAAGGTCTAGACGCAGTTTTAGGATCGTCATTTCTAGTTGACAAAGCTTTTAGAGCAGCAAAGCCTGCAAGTCCTAAAGGTGTTATCGCTCCTTCTGTGCCACCGGCAATTATAATATCGGCAGTCCCATACTGCAAAGCTCTCATTGCTTCGCCAATTGCATGATTTGAGCTAGCGCAAGCTGTAGAAATTGCAAAATTTATTCCTTTTAGTCCAAATTCTATTGCGATTTCGCCAGGCGCCATATTAGTTATAAGCATAGGTATTAAAAAAGGCGATACTCTTCTTGGTCCCCTTTCTAACAAAACTTTTGTTTGTTGTTCTATAAAATTCAAGCCTCCAATTCCACATCCAAGTATTGAACCAATCCTTGTTTTATCCTCTTTATCTAAATCTATTTTTGAATCTTCTATCGCCATTTTTGCTGCCGCAACTGCAAATTGCGTAAACCTTTCCATTTTCTTTGCTTTTTTTAATTCAATATATTCTAATGGATCAAAATTTCTAATTTGAGCAGCTATCTTACAAGGATAATCAGTAGTGTCAAAAGCATCTAAAACATCAACGCCAGAAATGCCATTTATCAAAGAATTCCAATAATTTTCTACTCCAATACCTACTGGAGAAACAACCCCAATCCCTGTTATAACTATTCTTTTTTTATTGCTCATAAACTTTATAACCTCATAACACATCTTATTTTAATATCGGATTTATTATAAAAAGTTTTGATGTATAATTTTTATAGAAACAGTAAAGCTACATACCTAAAAAAAATTAACTTTTATAGTTGCTAAATATTTTAATAAATTTTAATATGAAAATACTATCTTTTTTTAGTGAATTTTTTTTATAGCTATTATTTTATAATAGTGTTAAAAAGTAGTATTTTATAACAATATTTATTACGCACTACATTATGAAAAATGTTTTTATTTTTTTGCATAAATTATAAATTATGCATAGCTTTATATAAGAAAAATAAAAGCAATGTAGCTTTGTTCCACATTGCTTTATAAAGCAAAAATTTATATAATTTATTCACCTTTTTTTTCTCTAATATAATTCATTGCTTTTCCTACGGTATCTAATTTTTCGGCATCTTCATCAGGAATTTCTATATCAAATTCTTCCTCAAATGCCATAATCAATTCAACTGTATCCAAAGAATCAGCCCCAAAATCATTAATAAATGAAGCATCTGGAACAATAGTTGAAGCATCTACGCCTAATTGCTCTACAATAATTTCTTTTACTTTTTCTTCAATGTTTACTGACATTATTATTTTCCCCCTAAAATTGATATTTCTAATTAATTTATAATCTTTTTGTTTATTTTTCAAGAAAATTTTTTTATAAATAATAAAAAAATTAATAAAATTTTCTAAATCTAATAAAAAATATATCTAAATCATTATTCCGCCATCTACTTGTAGAGTTTGACCAGTTATATAATCAGCATCGCTAGAAGCTAAAAACAAACATGCTTTGGCTATATCTTTTGCTGTTCCCAATCTATTCAAAGGAATATTTTCCACTAATTTTTCTTTTGCCTTTTCCCCTAAAATATCAGTCATTTTTGTAGCAATAAATCCAGGAGCTATAGCATTTACATTAATATTTCTAGAGCCTAATTCTTTTGCACAAGTCTTTGTTAGAGCAATAATACCGCCTTTTGATGCAGAATAATTAGCTTGTCCTGCATTTCCTCTAACTCCGACAATAGACGATATATTAATAATTTTACCATAACGCTTTTTTATCATATATTTTGTTACAGCCTTTATACAATTAAAAGAACCTTTCAAATTTATATTTAAAACAAAATCCCAATCTTTTTCTGACATTCTCATTATCAAATTGTCTTTTGTGACACCCGCATTATTTATTAATATATCTATTTTTTCAAAATCTTCAACTATTTTTTCACAAATTTCTTCAACCATCACTAAATTTGACACATCTAATTTGTAAACTTTTGCTTTACAATTTTTTTCTTGAATTAATTTTTTTGTTTCTTCTGCAATTTCTATATTTACATCTGTGACACAAATATCTGCGCCTTCATCAGCTAAACTTAAAGCTATTTCTCTCCCTATACCCTGACCTGCTCCAGTAATTAATACAACTTTTCCAGCTAATTTTTTAGTCATTTATTACCCCCTCCAATATAGTAAAATAATATAAAATTTTTGCAATTATTTTAATATATCTATTGTTTTTTGTAAAGTTTCCATATTTTCAATATTATAAACTTCTATGCTTTTGTCAATCTTTTTGTTTAATGCAGATAATACTTTGCCTGGACCAACTTCAATAATTTTATTAATTCCATTTTTAACTAAGTTTTTTATAGTTTTTATCCATTGAACAGAATGATTAACCTGATTAATAATATTGTTTTTGATTTTTTTTACATCATTT
>JAIRLV010000067.1 GCA_031259185.1 Elusimicrobiota bacterium
CTAAAACAATAGACGAAATCATAAATTATATGATAGAATTAGATAAAATAACAGAAAAATATGGAAATGCAAGGATACTTTTTAGCCTTAATCTTTTGACACAAGATTCTCCAACAATCAACAAGAACCTTACAAATGTAATTTTATTAAGCAGAGATTTGGATGAATGCGTAAGGAATTTCATTTTCAAAGAAAAAAATTATAATCTTGATATAGAAAGTGAAATTTTATATTTGTCTGGATTTTTTAAAAGATATTCAAAATTTTTTGATACTGCATCTGCAAAAAATTTTATTCACAAGATTAACAATTCGGAAAATTTAAATGACTTTGAAAAAAATATTATAATTTTTTTACTTGATTATGTCAGAGAAGCTGACAAACAGTTTTTATTAAATAACAAATATGTAATTGTTTTTAATAAAGATGATTATTTATTAAATTTTATTAAATAAAAATTTATGAAAAATTTATTTTTTTTTGTCAAAAATAAAATCAAAATAAATTTTTATTGTAATCTAAAAAATTGTTTATTTCTTTTATTATCCAAACCTAATTTTTAGATACATTTAATTTTTTTTTACAATAATGTTAAAAATAATGTATAATAATACTACCTAATTATTTAAAATTTTTTTAATGAGATGGACTAAAAAAAATGAAATTTTCAAATGATATTATTCATAAAATTTTACAAAGTATAGATATAGTAGATATTATTCAAGACTTTGTTATTTTAAAAAAAACAGGCTCAAATTTCAAAGGCTTATGTCCTTTTCACAACGAAAAAACTCCGTCTTTTATTGTAAGTCAAGAAAAGCAAATATATCATTGTTTTGGTTGTAATGAAGGAGGAAATGCAATAACGTTTTTAATGAAAATGGAACATTTAACTTTTGTGGAAACTATCATAGAGCTCGCTAATAAATTAGGAATAAAGTTGGAGAACGAAAACAATTTTTCAGCTTATAATAATCTATCAAAAAAAGACGATTTACATAAAATAAATGCTAAAATAGGAGAATATTATCATAAATTTTTATTAAAATCCAAAAATGCTGAAGATGCCAGAAAATATTTAAAAACAAGAGATGTAGACGACGAAACCATAAAAATATTTATGTTAGGATATGCAGACAACAATTATAATAATATTTATAGCCATGCTATAAAAGACAGGTTAGATATTGATGTTCTAGAAAAACTTTCTTTAATAAAAAAAGACCAAAATACTAAATATTATGATTTTTTTAGAAATAGAATAATTTTCCCAATAAAAAATGTAAAAGGGCAAATAATAGCCTTTGGAGGCAGGGTTTTAGACGATAGCTTACCTAAATATATAAATTCTGCCGAAACTGAGATTTTTAAAAAAAATTCTTCATTATATGCATTAGATATTGCATTACAGCATATAAAAGCTGAAAATAAAATTTTGATTTTGGAAGGATATATGGATGTGATAACGCTATATTCAAATGGTATTAAAAATTCGGTTGCCACACTGGGAACAGCGCTTGGGGAAAATCACCTAAATTTGATAAGGCGTTATACACAAAACATTATTTTAATATTTGACGGAGACGATGCTGGAATAAAAGCTAGTATTAGATCTACGGATCTTTTTTTAAATTCGGCTCTTTTTGTAAAAATCGTTTTACTTCCAGATAAATTAGATCCAGACGAATTTATAAAAATATATGGAACAGAAAAATTTTTGGAACTCATCAATAACGCGCAAGATGAAATCGCTTATAGAATAGATATATTATTAAAAAAATATGATATTTCTAAATTTGATGAAAAAGAAAAATTTTTAATAAGTGTTTTTGAAATGCTTATTTTGATAGAAAATAAATTTAAATTAGATTATGCGATTAAAAAAATTTCTGATATTTCAAAAGAAAAAATTGAGAATATAGTTGTTGAATTTAAAAAATTTCAGACTAAAAACAAAAAAAAATATTTGATAAAAGGGAAAAAGGTGTTAAATAATATTGATAGCTATGGAGCTTTGCCAATTACAACAAATAGTATACAAATAGAACAAGATCTATTAGGGTTTTTAATAAAAAATCCTCAAAATATAGAAAAAGCAAACAAAATAATACCTTTAGAATGGATAAAATCAAATAATGTTAAAAATATATTAAAGTTTTTATTTGCAAACAAAATAGAATTTTCAAAATTATCAACTACTGATGCAATAAGGAAAATATACTTAGAATTTTTAATTAATAACGAAGAACTAGATGACAAAGCTTTAAAAGATTTTTTTTCTAAACTGATTTTATTAAAAAATATAAAAGATGATATTACTGAATTTGCTGAAAAACTAAAACAAAAATTTTTTAAAGATAAATTAGAAATGTTGAGGCATAGTAATAAGATAGAAGATATACTTGAACTTTATAAATTATCTAAACAACTTAAATCAAGAGGAGCCGTATAAATATGACAATCAAAAAAAAAATTAAAAGAGTGAAAAAAAAGAATCTTTTTGATTCTGACAATGATATATTAAATTTAATAAAACTAGGAAAAAAGAAAAAGAGTTTATCATATAATGAAATAGAAAATAGTATTGCAAAAAAACAATTGACAACAGAGGAAATGGATGATATTGTTATAAAATTTGCAAAATTAGGCATAAATATTAAAAATAATAATGATAACTATTTCACTGATAATGTAGTAGAGTTTGGAGATGATGATGAATTTTTGGAAGATAGCGACATAGATTTGAATAACATAAAATATATTGATAATTATGAATCCGACAATCTTTATTATAAAGAAGAAAAAGATATAGAAATTATAGAAGACAACAATACGGATTATAAATTAAATGATTCAATAAAACTATATTTATCACAAATGGGGAAAGTTCCTTTATTAAGTAGAGAACAGGAAATTGTAATTGCAAAAAGAATAAAAGATAATGAAAAGATACTTCAAACATTAGTTTTAAGATCTCCTATTACATTAAAAGAAATAAAACATTGGGAAACTTTGCTCAAAGATGATGAAATGACACCAAAAGAATTAATGCCAAGAGGTAAAAAGAGTGATGAAGTTTTGCAAAATATGCGAGATAAAATGGAAGATATTGCAGATTTAATAAAAAAAACTGAAGAAAAATTAAATTCTGTTAATGAAAAAATAAATAAAGAAACAAATATAGAAAAAAAACAAAAACTAAAAATAAAATTAAAGGAACAACAAGAAATAATAATTGACAATATAATTGGCTTAAATCTAAATTTTGATAAGATGCAAAATTTAGTTAATAGAATCAAAGAGATTGCCAACCAAACAAAAATTTACAAAAACGAAATAAAAATTATAGAAAAACAAATAAAAAAAATTAATAAAGAAGATTTAAAAAATTTATTAAAATCAAAAAAAATTACAGATAAAAATTTTGAAGAAAAAAGTATGCTGGCTAGAGACGAAGCAGAAGTAAAAATAAGGGAACTAGATATATTTGAAAAAAAATTGACTAATATAGAAAGCTCTAAAGGAATTTCATATGAAGAATTACAAAAAACAAACGAAAAAATTATAGACCTAGAAGAAAAAATTAAAAATGATAAGATGCATCTAATAAAAGCAAATTTAAGATTGGTTGTGAGTATAGCCAAAAAACATGTCAATTCAAATTTATCATTACTCGATATTATTCAGGAAGGAAGTATCGGTCTCATAAAAGCTGTTGATAAATTCGAATATAAAAGAGGCTTCAAATTTTCTACGTATGCGACTTGGTGGATAAGGCAATCAATAAATAGAGCGATAGCAGATCAATCCAGAACTATTAGAATTCCAGTTCATATGAAGGAAATGATCGGTAAATTGGGAAAAGTTTCTAGGAAGTTTAGACAAGAAAAAGGAAGAGAACCTACCCTAGAAGAATATTCGCAAAAAATGAAAATACCGCCAGATAAAATAAAGTCTGTTCTAAAAATAATGATGGATCCTATTTCTTTAACAACTCCAACTAGCGAAGATGACGATAGTTTTCTAGAAGATTTTATTGAAGATAAAAACCAAGTTACGCCTGCTAAAAAATCTGCCGATGGATTAAAGACGCAAGCGATAAATGATATATTGAAAACATTGACGCCAAAAGAGGCTGAAATTATAAAATTGAGATTTGGCATTGGTTCAGGTTATCCTAGGACGTTAGAAGAAGTTGGAAAAATTTTTGATGTTACAAGAGAAAGAGTTCGGCAAATAGAAGTTAAAGCTTTGAAAAAATTAAAACATCCTTCTAGAAGTAGATTTTTATATGAATATTTGGATTGACAACTTTCAAAAAAAATGTTAAAATAAAAAATGACCTTTTTAAAAGGGACCATAGCTCAGTTGGTCAGAGCAACTGACTCATAATCAGTGGGTCGTAGGTTCAAGTCCTACTGGTCCCAATAAACTTTAGAAATACAAGCCAATGTTAGGAATAACTAAATAATGTTAAATAACTTAGAAGCCATTTTAAAGCTACAAGATACAGACAAAAAAATACAAGATGTCAAAAATAAAATTCAAAACATTCCAAGCATTTTAAAATCAACTCAAGATATATTAAATAATGAAATTATTGTTTTAGAAAATATAAAAAAGAATCTAGCTGACAACCAATCAAAAAGACAAGATTTAGAAACAGAATTGTCAAGAATAGAAAAAAATATTGAAAACTATAATTTAGAATTAAATACGGTAAAAAGTAATGATAAATATAAAACTATTATAGAGATTATAAAAACTGAAAAACTGAAACAAAGTGAAATTGAAGATAAAGTTTTAGCGTATTTTGAAACTCTTGACAAAATTAATTCAGATTTAAAAAATCAGAAGGAAAAAATAAAAAAATTAGAAGTAGAATTATCAAACAAAGAAAAAGAAATAAATACAGAAAAAAAAATATTAGAGCAAGAAAATATTGAGTTAGAAAAATCACGACAAGAATTAACCAAAATTATTGATGATAAAAATTTTATGGGAATATATGATAAAATCAGAACTCATCACAATGGCATCGGGATTGTTTGCGTAGATATGGAATCACACTCTTGTACTTCTTGTAACATGCATTTGCCTTTACAAAAAATTAACGAGATTTTGCAAACAAATGGACCAGTTTTGTGCGAGAATTGTAGTAAAATTTTATATATTAAACAATAATAATTAAAACATTTTAATATTATTTTTATGTATGTCAAAAATCTTGTTTTTCATATTTTTCTAAAATATTTTTTTCAATTCTATCTTTTAACTTCTGATTTAAAAAATAAATTTGATTATGATAATAGTTATCTATCTTCTCTGCTGGATATGCAATCCATTTATTTTTGCCTTTTTTCCCAGCCATAATTCCTAAAACTATGATAAATTTGTTATCAATTAATAAATCAACATTGGCAAGTCTAGTCCCTTTTGTTTCAAGTTTTGTAATTTTTTTGACTTCAAAATTAACGCTTTCCGTGTTAAATTCAAAATTATTTTCTAAATATTTCTCTTTTTTAATTATATCCAAAATATGTCGTTCTAAATTTTTATCAATAAAAATTATTGAAATATATTTAATTTTATTTTTTGCTAGATAATAAGGGAATTCTATAGTTCCATCGCTATAAAATTTTATGCCTTCAATAACAAAATAATTATTCAAAATAAGTCTAATTTTTTTATAATTTTCAAAATCAATAGAAATCATGTTTGTGATTTTATATTCTTTTTGTTCAGTATTTTCAATTTTTTTAGTTTCAGCAAAAACAACAAAAGTATCATAAGAAATTAAAAAAATTAAAAATATTAAAAAAGTTAAAAATGTAAAAATGTTTATGTTCCGAAAAATTTTTATTAATTTCATATTTTTAACCTAACAAATTTTTGGTCATTTTTATAACAATTATCCTCTCTTTTTTTTATTTGAATTATTATCTACCCCCAAAATTTCAGAGTTTTTTTTGCGCGACATATCCATTTTCATAAAACTTTTCATGCCGTTTTTATCTCCTAACGAAAAATTTTCGTTTTTCATCAAAATTTCATCTCCTTCGTCAAGTCCGGAAAGTATTTCAACTTTTTCAGCGTCTTGTAGACCTATTTTTATATCTTTTCTAATTGGACTATAATTTCCTTTTTCCTGAAGCAAAACATATGAATTTCCATAGTCATCCTCATTAATTGCCAGCCAAGGGATAGTAATTGCATTTTCTATCTCATTTATGGTTATAGCAATATTTGCAGTCATCAAAGATTTAAAAAAATCCGGAAAAGTGTCAGATTCAATTTTTACATAATAGGTAATAACATTATTAACATTTTTGCCTTCTTCTAAAATTTGAAAAACTTTTCCTTCTACAGTTATATTTTCATATGCATCTAACGTTATAGCGGCTTTTTGTCCTACTTTTACACTTCCAATATCTGCTTCGTCAACACTAGCTAAAACTATTAATTTATCAGCCAAAGCAAATAAAATATCTGTGTTTGTTATTGTCTGCCCTTCCACAACATTTCTTAAAATAATTTTTCCATCCATTGGCGAAATCACAGGCGTAGGTTTATAAGTATTTTCCCATTCAGCTAATTTTTCATTTTCGTTAGCTCTTACTGCATCCAAAATTGCAACTCTATCATTAGAACTAATATATGCCAAAATCTGTCCTTTTTTTACATCGTCTCCTTCATCTACTAATAATTTATCAACCTGCCCAGAAATACTCGGCTTTATTTCCACGCGATTTAATGCAGATATCTCGCCAGTAGTTTCAACAATTTCACTAATTGAACCTATTTTTGCTTGTATAATGGAATAGCTTATTTTTGGAGCTTTATTTTTTTCGTGTCTAAAAAATAAAACAGCGCCAAACATAATTAATACGATCAGAAAAATAATCATAATTCTTTTTTTTCTCATTTATTTATCTCCTCGAATATAATCCCCAATAAATTCTCTTTTTCCACTAAACTTAAATTTAATTTATAAAGCGCTGACAAATTATTTAATTCATAATTCACTAATTCTTGTTCTATATCTTGCCAAAACTGAAAATCTAGTCTTCCAGCCATATATTTTATATTTGCTTCTTTTTGTCTCTGAATAGCCGCTTCCAAAAATAGTTTTATAGTTTCAACATTATTATAGTTTTTTTCCAACTCAGTTTGCAAATTTTGTAATTCAGATTTTACATTAAGTTGAACCTTTTTCAGATTTTCTTCGCTTTGTTCTAATGTACTTTTTGCTATAGCTATATTATTTTTTGTAGAAGTAAGTCCTCCGCCAAAAACAGAATAAGTTGCAGTTATTCCAAAATTCCAAGATTCTTCATTGGCTGAAGAATATAAGCCTGCATCTTTATCTGCTAAATTCCAGCTTCCATTCATCTTTAATGTTGGGAAAAGGCTGGACTTTGCATACAAAAGTTGATTTTGAGCGATTTTTAAAGAACTTTGAGCTATCAAAATTTTAGGAATAGTTTTCATAACTTCTTCTAAATTATGTATTTTGACGGGTTTCACTTTTGTTAATGTTCCATTTATAGAAAAATCAGCATGTTTATCAAGTCCTAGACATTCCAATAAAAAATTTTTGGCTACCACTAAATCCTTTTCTGCATTAGTTATGTCAATATATGCTGAATTTTTTTGCGCATTTGCCCTAAGCATATTCCCTTTACTTTCTTTCCCGCCATCATATTGTAATCTGACAATATCTGCTGTTTGAACTCTTATATCATATATGCTTTTTAAAAGTTTTATGTTTTCTTGAATATATTGGATCCTCAAAAAAGCTTGTTTTAGATTATAACGAATTAAAGCTGCAGTTTGTTTGAATTCCGCCTCGCTTTGCTCTAATGAAAATTTTTTTATTTTTATATCGGATATTTTCTGTTTATCAAATAAAGTTTGAGATGCGCTAACTCCGAAGTCCCAGTCCCGAGAACTAGAAGTAGATAAATTTGTATTTGAATATCCATATCGTAAATCTGCTGATGGATAATATGAATTCCAAGCCAAATTATAAGTATATATAGCTGATTCTAGTTTTTTTTGCGCAATTATTAAATCTGGATTGTTTTTCATACTTATTTCTACGCAATCTTTCCAATTTAAAATTTTTTTAGTTTCTGCAAAACAAAAACTTATAAAAAGTAGAAATAAAAGTAAAATGTCTAATAGTTTTTTTATTATTTGTAACATAAAAATTATCCTAAAAAAAGATAAAATAATTTTATTATAGAAAATTATTTATTTAATAAAATATAATTCTAATAAAAAAATAATTTTTTAAATTTTAACACTATACTTAACGCTAAAAGATATAAAATATCGGCTTCAAAAATTATAAAAATTTTTCTAAAACTCTATTAAATATATGCTGCCCTTTACATTTTGAAATTATCATCCCATAATTTGAAATCGGGATACCTTTTTCAATAGCTTTTGTTGTTCTCGCAACTGTCAAGGATTTATTGATCATACAGCTTCCACATTGAATTATTAATGCGTAATCATCTAGATTTTGTGGAAAATCATATCCAGATTTAACCTCAAAAATCAAAGATTCTTTTTTTGTATATTCACGAATCCATTTTGGAATTTTTATTCTTCCAATATCGTCATCAATTGCATGATGAGTGCAAGCCTCACTAATTAGGATTTTATCCCCATTCTTTAATTTATCTAATTGGTTAGCACCTTGTATATATTTTTGAAAGACTTCTTTATTAGTTTTATATCTTGCAAATAAAATTGAAAATGTTGTACAAAAAATTCCAATAGGCGTATTTTCAACCATAAAATCAACTATTTGCGAATCACATACAACTAATTTTGGATATTCCTTTAATCTATTTATAGCTTCTAAATATTGAGTTTCTTTTACAACGATGTTAATTGCGTCGTTATCAAGTATATCTCTAATAATTTGAACCTGCGGTAAAATTAATCTTCCTTTTGGAGCTTCGTTATCAATTGGGATTATCAAAATAATTGTGTCATTTCTATTTATTAAATCTCCAAGTATTGTATCAGATTTAAAAAAATCCTTTGAAGTAATATCTATCAATGCTTTTTTAAAATTATCTATATAAAAATTTCTTTTTTCATGATATTTTGTAGGAGCAGAAAAATTTAAGATTTTATATTCTAGTTTAAAGTTAGAATTTGTCAATCGTTTTTGTATAATAAAATTTTCTATTTTTAGAATACTATTTTGTAATGCTTCCTTATCAACTAAATCCATTTTGTTTATTATAACAATTAATGGGATATTTTTATATTTTGATTTTTCTAGCAATTTAACTAGAATATTTTTATCTTCATCATTAAAAACACCCGCTTCCATTACAAAAACAGCGACATCCATTATATCAAAAAATTTCTGTGTTTTTTCAATGCGGGTTTTGCCAAGATCAGTTGGATCATTCAACCCAGCAGTATCAGTCAAAACAATTGGGCCTATTGGCAAAAGTTCCATAGTTTTTTCTACCACATCAGTAGTAGTTCCAGGTACATTTGAAACAATAGAAGTTTCTTGCCCAGAAATCAAGTTCACAATACTAGATTTACCGACATTCATTCTTCCAAAAATAACAATATGCAGTCTGTTTGATTTTGGGACTCTATTAAATGACATTAAAAAAAACTCCCACGTTATATAATAAAGGTTTATAGTCAACATTTGTTTTGCTAAATAAAAATATTTATAAATGATTTTATATGGAATTTATTTATACATTCACATAGACATCATAAAAAATAAGTCTAACCATATAAAGTTGTTATTTTTGTATCAGCTTAAGAGAGTGATTTGAACCTCCGCCCTACTCATTACGATGAAAACTAGTATTATATCATAAAAACTTAATAAAATTTAGAAATTTAACAAAGCTTAATTATGTCTAATATATCAATTTTACTATATTTTTTACTATATTTTTTACTATATATTTTTTTAATAATATTAAAATAATTAAATCCATTCACTTTAATATTAGTTAATTTAAATTTTCTATCTTATCTAATTATACTTCACGAAATAAATATTGTCAATTGTAAGTTGCACGGTTTTAGATATTTTTATGTTTATATAGTCTTGCCAGTCTATAGTTGACAAGTCATTAACTACAAATCCTATTTTCACATTCA
>JAIRLV010000162.1 GCA_031259185.1 Elusimicrobiota bacterium
ATTTTGAATATTATTTGCTTTATTAATTGTTCTGTTTTAGGAGATTTTTTTTTAAAAAAAAATTATTTTTTATTTTTTTTTTTTATTTTTAAAAGGAGGTGCTGTTTATATAAATTTGTAAAAATTAATAAGTTAAGTTTTTTCAAATAACAAAGTACTAATCTTTTAGAAAATGATGTTATTTATATATATATGTATATTTTTTTTTTTTGTTGTATTTTAACAGTGCTGGGATTAACTAGTACCCCGGTATTATCAAGTACTTTAAAATTAAATGAATCACATAAATTTTTGTTAATATTATTTACTATTTTAAATATTTTAAATATTTTTTTTTTTATATTTTTCAATTAAATTTAAAAAATTTTTAAAAGATTAAGGGTAAAATTTGAATTTGAATTTAAAAAAATATGAATAACGCGACCAAGTTCAGAATGCGTAAAGCTCTACGCGAAGGTAGAAAACCTCATGTTGATGGACATCCACATTATTTAGAAGAAAATGAACTCAAAGAGTTTTTACACGTCGTTGTCAACGAAACCTTAAAATTCAATCAGTTGTCCTTGAATGACCTATGTAGCATAGTCTATTTTTATTTTTTATTATTTTTTTAAAATATTTATAGGCTCACTCAATTAAAATTAGACGTATTGCCGAAGCGCCAATTCCAAGCAAAAGTTGGGCGAAGAAAATAATAAAAAACCATGAAGAGTTGGAGTTAAAGAGGCCAAAATTATTGGACTCTTTTAGAGTTTCGGCTCTAAATCAGGAAAACCTCCAACCATATTTTCAAAAGTTTATTTTTTTTAAATAAAAATAGTATTATAGGTTAATAAACCTATTGGATATTAATAAATATCCTTTAGGATTAATATATAATGTTGACGAAACAAGTCTTTTAGTGAAATTTTACCATCGTTCTTGTATTGTTTGCAATAAAAACCTTAGAACTCCCGTATTTACACCTCCAGAACCAATATTTTCATGCACAATGGTCTTCATTAGTTATATTTAAATTTTTATTTATTTATTTATTTATTTATTTTTTATTTTTATTTTTATGATATTTTTTTTGTATTTATTTTTTTGAAAATAATATTTTTTAATTTATTAAAAACTAATTTTATTTATTTTTCATAAACTTATAATATTAAAGTTGATGCTCAAGGAGGTCACTGCCCTTCCACGCTTATTCTGAACAAATGTTTGCCACTTGCAACTTTGAAGTCTTATGTTTCTAATGATCTGAACATAGTGTTTTTTTTTATTAATTTTTTTATTAAAATTTATTAAAATATAATATTTTATTTTATATTAATTAATTATATATATTTAAACTATAAAATATAAATAAAAAAAATTAAAAAAGCCAAACTGAATCCGGATGGATTAATAATGAAGTTTTTAATGACATCATGCTAAATACCTTTATACCAGATATAAATTATAAAAGAAAAAAATTAAAAAATGAAAACCAAAGAGCGTTGTTGATATTGGATGGACATTCAACTCGGCAACAAGTGGAGATTTGGGAAGAAATGAAAAAACAGAATATAGACGCTGTAATTATTCCTTCTCACTCATCTAATTTAACTCAACCATTAGATCAAACTGTTAACGGAAACTTTAAAAGACTCTTAGAAAAAATACCTTCTCTTCCAAAGAAAAAAAAAGAAATAGAAGAAAACCTTCCCCAGTTTATAGCAAATGTCAATGATTGTGCACAAGCATGTCTAAGTCCTCGGTGTGTGAGAGAAGGATTCGAAAAGGCGTTAGTAGTTACCAAAGACAATAAAATAGGAACGCTAAAAGAAAAAACAGATGAATACCTAAAACAATTACCTGAAAAAAATCAAACCAAATTAACGGTTTATTAAACTTTATTATTTTATTTAATTTTTTAGGTCACAAATAGGTTGATATTAGGTGGAACCATAATAACTTCAGATGAAAATTTAGAAAAATTAAAAGAAAAAGAAAATAGAAAAAAATCAAAACCTCAACAAGAAAAAAACGATAATATTATTCTAAAAAAAAAAGGCAGGCCAAAGAAAATAAATAATAGATCTTCTCTCTTAGATTCAGCAGGGTTTGATGAAGATGAAAATATTATTTTACCAATACAAGATGAAATTCAAGCTTGTATCGATGAATCAATTTTAATAAAAGAAATTGAAGAAGAAGATGAAAATGTAGAAAATGAAAATACAGAAAATAAAAAAAAATTTGAAAAACGAGCTAGGAATCATTCAAAAAGATGGATGGAATGGAAAGAATTTGTTGAAGGAAATGATAAGCTGAAAATTGAAAATATAAAAGATAATGAAATTTTAATAAAAAATAAAAGAAAAAGAGAAACATTTTACGATCAACCATATGTGGAAGATGAAGAAATGAAAAAAAAAATTCACTCTGAAGATTTAAACCTGGAAACCAATATGCTAAAATAAAAAAATAAATAAAACTTCAGTTTATTACCATTTCGTCAATTGAATTTGTTCTTTTTATTTAAATGAATAGAATTAAAATTAGGAATTTTTTATATTTTTATAATGGGAAATTTAATAAATTTAAATTTTTTAAGTCAATATATTTTTATTGAAGTAAGAAATGAAGAATCTATATGTACATATTTAATTTCTTTTTTTAAAATAACTAGTACTAGTTATAACCGGGGTACTACTTAAAATTGGCACTGTAAAATATTATTTTCCTTCTTTTCTTTTTTCTCATTCTTCTTTTTAGGAATAAAATGTTTCAGAATTACAATTCCATCTCTTTCAAAATCAAAATATCAAACAAATTCTTAACCAACAACTGTAGAAATGGAAATATAAATCATTTCAAAGCAAGTTAGCTATCATAAACAGGATAATTATTTCTTTCAATTCAAAAAATTTAGTAAAAATAGGAGTAATTC
>JAIRLV010000225.1 GCA_031259185.1 Elusimicrobiota bacterium
TCACGTTCAATTAAATTATTACTGTAAGGGATTTCAGACATCTTCACAAAAGCTAGATGTTGATTCATTTTTAATCCATTTTATTATGGATAAATAACAAAATATCTTAAATAAAGAAAACACGAACTACTAAATTTATTAGTGATTCGTGTTGCTCAACCTACGATGGTAAAGTTAATAGTTAATTACTTTTTTGAATATACTCAAGTTCTTTGACATTGTCTGCAATTTCTTGAGGTTCACGCATTGTTACTAGAAAAATAGTCAAAACAATACTACCTAGCACAGTAATACCGATAATTACTATTGCAACAATACCGTAAACCGTTAATCCACCATCTAGCACAAAAGAAAAACCTGGTGCATCAATAACATTAAGATCACCCAATATTACTAGTAAGATGTAAATACCACAAATAACACCAAATAACGAATTGATAATAACAATTGCTTTTCGAAAAGCATAGAATGTGAATATTTCCTTACGTATTCTAAGTATTTCTTTGTTTAGTCACTATTTTGATTTGAACTTTCAATAAAATTAATACTTAGCTTCAATTGCATCTAGTGCACGTTTTAGACTAATCTCTGCATCAGCAACGCTTTTCTTTCTCTTTTCTTCCATTTTTCTCTTTAAATTTTCTACTTCAACTAAATCTTTTTGATAAATTTCTTCAATTTTTTGTAAGCTTAATTCATAATCTGCATTTGCTTTTTTAATTTCATTTTCATGTCGATTTCTTAAAATTTCTATGTCTACTTTTTGACGGTCTAACTCGTGCTCCGATTTGGCGATTCTATCTTTTCCTTTGTTTTGTTCCATTGTTTTATTCCTTATTTTTTTGCTCATGAGCAAATGTATATGCAAATAAACAAGACCCACTATAATTTAGTAGAAAGTCTTGTTTTCAGAGAAAGTCAGAGTAGTGCTTGTAGCACTATATCATTTGAACCCTTCCCCCCCCCTAATCATTTGCATACTAAGAATTATACATGCATAAATCTAATATCTAATGAAAAATTGTAACTATTCACCGAGAGGTTATTTAAAGCTAAATTCACCAGTTCAAACTTGATTCATTGCTTTTCATAAATTAATATTTCTTTTTGAACAAGTTTTAAGAAAACTATAGATTAAAGCGAAGGCTATTAAATGATTTCAACTCCTAAAAGAACCAGATGTTTTCATCTTTGTTTTCATGTGTCTAAAATCTCGTTCAATCATGTTATTAGTATATGGAACATTATTATTTACAAAAGCAAGATGTTGATGTCATTTTTCTTTTAACCTTTTAAATAATAGATATGCATCTTCGTAATACAATTTATCATATTCATTCATTGTTCGATATCTTTCTAAAACGAACTACATATTTTTAAATATTTATACTTGGCTATATCAAAATTCATTATTTTAATATCGCTTAACAATTGATGTAACAATTTTTCCATTTCTTTTGCTTCTTTAATTTTCAAATCACGTGATGAGAACCTTAAATAACGATCTATATGAGCGTTACAACCAGCAATTTTACAATGCGACTCCATTTTTTGGTAACCCTTACAATAATCAACAACAAGTCAATTATGATAACTATTTAAAAATGTGTAAATGCTTTCGTTACATTTAGTCGTAGCAGGGATCAAATATGTCGTATTAGAAGTTGCATAGCCCTGGATGGCAACTTGTTTACCATTAAGTTTTACACATGTTTCGTCAAAATGTAAGATATTAGTATTTTTAACATCCTGTTGTAGTTTTGGGTTTATATTTTCTAACTTTTTAGCATATTCCAAAGATATATTGGCGATGGTTCCTTCAGATATTTTAATTTCGTTATTTGATAATTCTTTTATAAAATCAGTAACTCGTTTTATTGAAACGAAGCCACGATTTATTAATCAAATTACAAAACTTTTTACTGAATTACCATAATTGTAGGCATTGGGCAAAATGGTAAAACTGCTCACATTTGTACCGTTATTAAATGTATATTCATGCTGAATAATTTTAGTTTTAAATTCGATTTCTTTGACTTGTGTAATAATTTTATTGTTTGGTAAATCTACATAACCGTTGCTTGGAGGAATTTCATTAATATGAATAATTGTTTCATCAGGATTTTTACATAATTTACCAAAATGACCAGCATGCCCTTTTTGTCCGCCAACTTTTAAATTGCTTTTAACACGCGCACTATAAATATGCTTCTTGGTTTTTACTCACGGTCGATCGTTTGATGACGATCAATTGGAGTTAGAACTATTTTTATTAAACTTAATTGATTGTAAATTTAATTCTTTTTCAAGTTGATTATTTTGATCTTCTAAGATCTCCTTCTCTTTTTGGAGCCGTCTAATCTCTTCATCCTGTTGTTTAATTTTGTCGTTTTTTTCGTTTAATTCGTCTTCTGTATCAATTATTCTTTCGTTTAATTTATCAATTTTCTTATCTTTATCCTTAAGAATTTTATAAAAGTTATCTTCGAACAGTAGAACGTATTTTCCTGTATGCAACTGATAATATTTTTTAGCTTTTTCCATAAAATAATTGTATGCATATATTTTAAATTCCTATAAGGAATTTATATAGAGCTACGCTCTAAAATTCATAAAATTTGGATGAATTGGACGAAAATGTCATTTTTTTGAAAAAATTTTAAAAATATTTTTCTCTATCTCAATCAATGAAATTTTATGTTAAATACTCAATAAAACATTGATTTTTCGGCATTTGTGTGTGTGTGT
>JAIRLV010000228.1 GCA_031259185.1 Elusimicrobiota bacterium
AATTTGCGACGACGGGACTTGTCCGTCCTGTCGTATAACATAAAAAGCAATGCCAAGAAAAGAAGATATATTTTGTTTCTTTGTAAAAGAAAAATTAAACTATTTTATCAAAGAATAAAAAAAAGTAAGGAGAAAGAAATAAAATAATTCTTAAATTTATCCTTGCTCGCATCTCTAAAAACTTTAGTTTTTTGCTCTTTAAAAAAATACTTTTTTTGCGAGCAATGAACGAAACGGAATGAAGTGAATATTTTTACTTTTATTTTTTTATTTTTATTTAAAAGAGTTTGATTTTTTTTCGTTAATAGTAATGTGTAAAAAATATTTATAAATAAATTTTAATAAGATAAGATTTTTTTGTGCTTGAATTTATGCTTTTTGATTTATCAAATAGCCTTTTATTTTTTATTCAAATTTAAAAATTGGGAAGTCGCCGACTTTTTTATTTTCAAGTTTTTTCAGATTATTTGGTGCTAATGAAATTTCTGGATTTATTTGTAAAGCTTTCTCATAATAAATCTTTGCGCTTTCAAAATCTTGCAAATAACTATAAATTGCTCCAATACTACAAACAATATAATAGTTATCCGGTTCTAAAAATTCTCCTTTTTTTAAAAATTCTAAACACTTCTCATAATTTTTTTGTGCAAAAGATGCGCTAAAAAGCCCATAAATTGTGTTAATCTTTAGCGGATTTATAAAGTTTGCCATCAAAAAATTTTTTTGTGCATTCTCAAAAGCATTTTTTCTATAATAAATACTTCCTCTACCAAAATAAAACTCTTCATAACTCGGATTAGCTAAAATAGCGTCAGAATAATTTTTTATTGCATCATCTAAAAGTCCTAATTTCGTTGAAACTTTTGCTAATTCATATAATTTATTGACTTCATACTTTTGTAATTTTTTTGATTTTTCTAATAGTTGTTTCAATTGTAAAAGTAAAATAGAATTTGGGGTATTTTCATTTTCAAGTATGAAATAACTTTTTGAATAATATTTATCTGCAATAAAAAATCTAATCTTTCTAACACTAATAAAAATTAAAAAAATTAAAATGAAAAACAAAGAGATCAATTTTATAATTTTTGATATTCTTTTTTCAGTTGTTTTTTTATTTTCAATATTTTTGTTTTTATTTTTAACATTAAAATGTTCATCTAAACTAAAATTAAAATTTTCTATTTTAATTTTTTTAATCAAGTTTGCGACTATAAACCAAAACATAGTTGTAGTAGAATCAATATGAAGCGTATTATTGAACATATTGTCTAGCAGCATCCCAATAATTGAAGCTAGATATGCAATGTAGAACATTGCTGTTTCTTCATTATCGCTTTTTTTGAAACTTTTTATCACTAAATTGAAAAGAGATAAAAAAAATAAAATATAAATTAAAAAGCCTATTATTCCAGTTTGCGTTAGAATCTCTAATAACTCATTATGAGCATTATTTCCATGCGTTCTATGTCCCACAAATTCTTTTTTTAATAAATATTTAGATTGATAAAAGGGATAATTTACCTCAAATAATCCCCAACCGACTCCTGTAATTTTGTTATTCAAAAACATATCTTTACTAGTATTCCAAATAAGAAGCCTTTGATAAATCGCTCTATTATCAAAGGATAAATTTATAGTTTCCTTGATTCTATTTTTTAAAAATGGAATGAAAGGAATTGTTAAAACAAAAATTAATAGAAAAATTGAAATTGTTTTAACAAATAAAAATTTCCCCTTGTATTTATTATTTTTTCTTGACTTCAAAATAAAAAATATGGTATAATAAAAAAGTATGCTTATAAAAAAACCTAACCAAGAACTTCTTGTCATAGTGCAAATCAATGAAAACAAAAAAATTATCACAGAAAATGTATAAAAAATCCTCTCACTAAAGACCTTTTTATAATATGAAAAATAAATTCCAATCGGTATAAGCATTATCAAAAAACTAGAAAAAAAATTAGGATTCCCAAATGTAGAAACAGCTCTTTTCCCATATCCTTTAATATCTATATTCCAAAATAATTCTATATCAAAAAACTGCAAAATCCCATAAATAGAAGCTAAAATTCCAGTAAAAAAAATAGTTTTCCATAAAATATTTTCAAAATTCTTTGTATCAACAATATAAAATGGCAAAAGATAAACCAAAATTGTATTAAAAACTATAAGTATAAAAGCTTTTTCTCCTTCCAGTAAAATCGAAAGTCGCCATTCAGGAAACTTTAAAAATGCAACAAAAAGACTTAATAGACAGACTAAAAAAAATAAAAATAAAAATTTTTCTGTCAAAATAAATTTGTTGGCAAATGATAATTTGGTAAGTTGCGGATTTTCTATTTTTTTTTCTTTATCCTTGTCAAAAAAATAGCCTATAACAAAACTAAAAAAAATTAAAGTACTTACACAAACAAAAATTGTTTGCTGAATATGATATGGATTTCTTGTAATATTTTTCAAAAAAAATAAAAATGGAACTGTCAATAAAATCAATGTCCAAAATTTCCCAAAATTGTTAAAAAAAACACTTAATTTATTTTTTTCATTTATTTTGGAACTTTTTATCTTTATATGATTATTTTTGCTTAATTTTTTCTGCATTTTACTAAACTCTTTTTTTTGTTTTTTGTGACAATATTTTCTAATATTTCTTCTAATTTCATCCCTCTTGAGCCTTTCAAAAACAAAAAATCGCCTTTTTTTATAATTTCGTTTATATTTTTTATGATATCCAGTTTTTCATTGCTCCAAAAAATATTTTTATAACCAAATTCTTTTAATTTTTGGAATATAAAAAAACTTTCTTTTCCAAAACAAAATATATAATCTATATTCAAATTTTCATTTTTTATAAATTCTGCAATATTTTCATGCTCTTTTTTTGAATTTTGCCCTAATTCTAACATATCTCCAAGTACTGCTATTTTTTTTATTTTAAAATTTTTGTTTTTTTCAAATATTTTATCCTTATATTCAAAATATTCAAATTTTTGAAAAGGTTGAATTTTACTGAAAAGTTTCAAAGATTCTGCCATAGACGTTGGATTTGCGTTATAACTATCGTCTATGACTGAAATTTCGCCAACATTTTTGATTTCAAATCGCATTTTGCTCGTTTCGTCAAATTTTGATAAATATTTCACTATTTTTTCAGAATCTATATCTAATTTTTTGCAAATAGTAAAACAAGCCAATGCTGCATAAAGTCCAGAATCTCCTAGAATTTTGAAATCAAAAATATATTCTTTATCATTATCTATTATTTTTATTTTTTGACTTTTTAAATTTTCAGCAATTTTTAATATTTCACCATAAATATTTTCATTTTTATTTTTATTTTTTGACTTTTTAAATTCATCAAAATTATTTTTTTTACCAAATAAAATTATATCTAATTTTTTTTGTAATGTTTTTTGTGTTTTATCCAATTTTGACATCAATTTTTCATCATCTCTATTTAAAACTAAAATCCCATTCTGTGAAATATTTTCTACCAACTCCCATTTTGCTTCTAAAACTCCATCCAAATTTATCAGGTATTCTAAATGAGATTTCGCAATATTTAAAATTATCCCAATATCTGGTTTTATAATATTTGAAAGATTTTTCATTTCGTTTTTATGATTTATTCCAACTTCAAAAATACAGATTTTTTCACTACCTTTTAAATGAAAAATTGTTAAAGGAACTCCTAAATGATTATTCAAATTCCCAATAGTAGAAAGAATCTT
>JAIRLV010000235.1 GCA_031259185.1 Elusimicrobiota bacterium
GTAGAATTAAGGAGTTTCGTAGAATATGTACTAGATATGATAAATTGGATGTTAGCTATATTGGATTTGTTTATTTTTGTTTTAGCATCATTTATTTAAATTGTGTCAACACACCCTAATCTAAAAGAATCTAATATTTTTTTAAAGTCTTTTGGAATTTTTGCTTGAAGCTTTATTTTTTCATTAGTTACAGGGTGAAAAAATTCTATTTCATAAGCATGCAGAAGAGTTCTCACTTCTAATAAAGGGAAATTAAGTTTGAAATTTTTTATGGTGACTCCATAAAGGCTATCGCCTAAAATGGGATAACCGACATATTGAAGATGTACTCTAATTTGATGCGTTCTTCCAGTTTCTGGTTTTGCTTCTATCAAAACTAAATTATTTTTCAATTTTTCTAAAACTTTAAAATATGTAATTGCTTGTTTTGCCGTCTTGTTTGCTTCGCTTGTAAGAGCCATTTTTTTTCTGTTAATATTAGATCTATTAATTGCAATATTTATTTTGCCTGCTTCTAAATCGGTTTTTGAATAACAAATAGCGAGGTATGTTTTTTTTATTTTTCTATTTTCGAACTGTTTTGATAAGTTGTAAAGGCTTTTTTCGTCTTTTGCGATTATCATAATCCCGGATGTTTCTTTGTCAAGTCTATGCACTAGACCGGGTCTTGCCCAAGCCATTTTATCGCTATTTTGCGAAAGCGGCAAGTTATTAAAATGATATAATAAAGCGTTTACAAGAGTTTTAGAAAAATTTCCACAAGCTGGATGCACAACCATCATACTAGGCTTATTTATCACAATAATGTTTTCATCTTCAAATATAATATCAATCGGTATATTTTCAGGAATTATTTTTTTTGTAATTTTTAGAGCTTCTAAATTTTGAATTTTTATAACATCATTTTTTTTTAATTTATAACTTGGGTTAACTGTTTTATCATTAACTAGAATTAGATTATTTTTTGATAATTTTTGTAAATAACTTCTAGAATAATTTGGGAAATTAGTCTTCAAAAAAAAATCTATTCTCTTATTTTCAAAAATAAAATTTTTATTAGTTATTTTTAATATTGTATTTTTAGTCATTTTATTTTAACGCTAAATATTTTTATTTTTATATTGTAATGAATTTTTATCATATCTTTTATTTTATTTTTGACTATACAAAAATTGATTTAAATAAATTTATCTTTTTCTCCAGTCTCTAATTCAAAAAAATATTTTTTTACTATTTCTTTATCATTTTTATCTAAACTTTCTATTTCTTTTTTCAAAATTTTATTAGCTTTATTATTCAAATTTTCGTCGCCAAATTCAAGAATATATTCTTTTAAAGTAATAAGAGAATTCAAAAGACATTTTCCTTTTATATTTCCCAATTTTGTTATATCCATAAAATTTTTCCCAGTTCTATTGCTTCTATAACAAGCTGTGCAAAAACTTGGGATAAATCCATAATCCATAATTGTTTCAACAATTTTTTCTATTGGTCTATCATCGTTTAAAACAAATTGAGAATTTTTATTTTTTGTTTCATATCCACCAGGAGCCACGCTTGATTCTGCGCTCATTTGTGAAATTCCTAAATTCAAAAGTTTATTCCGCATTTCAGGCGTTTCTCTAGTTGATAAAATAAGCCCAACATAAGGAACTGCCAATCTCATAATTGCAACCAATTTTTCAAATTCGGCATCTTTTACAAAATGATAAGATTTTTTATTTTTTTCAAAATCGACTCCAATAGCTGGTTCAATCCTAGGAACAGAAATAGTGTGAGGACCAATTCCATACTTTTCCTCCAAAGTTTTTATGTGCATAAGAAGCGCTAAAACTTCAAACTTGTAATCATAAAGTCCAAACAGGACTCCCATCCCGACATCATCTATTCCAGCTTCAAAAGCTCTAGGTATTGCAGAAATTCTGTTATTTGGATCTTTTTTGGGTCCATTTGGATGCATAAATGCATAAGTTTTTTCATGATAAGTCTCTTGAAAAATTTGATAAGTCCCGATTCCAGCCTTTTTTAACTTTTTGAATTCAGCAACTTCAAGAGGAGCAACGTTTATATTTACTCGCCGAATTTTATTCCCATTACATTCAGCAGAATAAACTGCGTCAATACATTCTAAATAATAATCTATCGGTTTTTTGCCAAAAGCTCCAGCTTCGCTGCCGACAAGTAAAATTCTTTTTTGTCCACGTTTTAATAAAAATTCTGTCTGTTTTTTTATTTCATTATAAGACAAAGCTTTTCTCTCTAAAATTTTATTGCTTTTTTGAAAAGCGCAATATTTACAATCGTTTCCGCAAATATTATTAAAATAAAGAGGCGCAAATAATACAATTCTTTTCCCATAAATTTCATTTTTGACGAATGAAGCAGTTTCAAATATTTTTTTTGTATCATCCGGATTGTCGCAATTTAATAAAAAAGCAACTTCTTCTAAATCCAAATTTTTTAGATTTTTAGATTTTGCCAAAATTTTATCTAAAAAAATATTTTTAT
>JAIRLV010000260.1 GCA_031259185.1 Elusimicrobiota bacterium
CAATGATATAGAGTTATTTGCAATGCTTTTTGAACAAGTTGGATATAAATCTATAAAAAGTAATGATTTTTTTGAGAAAATATTTGAAAATAAAGATGAATTTGTGCTTATTGATACTATTGTAAAAAAAGAAAATTATAAACAAAATGGAGTAAATTGGGTAGCTCAAAATTTGCCAGAATTAGTTAATAAAAATATAGTTTATTTGTGTATGGAAATGTTTATTCCAGAGCTTTATTATATGAATGAAAATGTAGAATATAATGGAGCAGCTGATGCTAATTTTAGTGGAGGACTTGGGATTTTGGCTGGCTGTACAATGGAGGGATTTGCCGATATTGGCTTAAATTCATGTGCTATAGTCCCTATGTATAGAAAAAGACGAGTCCAAAAAATAAATACTGCTTTGGGACAAACAATTTTTGAAGAGGAAATAGATTATTCAAAAAATAAATATCTGAAAGAATTTATTGATGAAGAAACTGGTGAACAATTAGAAATACAAGTTTTTGTTGATCATAAAAAATATAATGTAAAAATTTGGGAAATTTCTAGAGGTGGAACTAAAATATATTTATTACAAGAAACAGAGATTTTTGATATTTTGTATACAGGAAATAGAGAACAGAGATTAAAGCAAGAAGTTTTATTTGGTAAGGTAGTCCCAATTTTATTAAAGACTTTGAATATAAAACCCGATATACTTCACTTGAATGAAGCGCATCCTATTATTGCCGCTGTTCAAATGAAAGATTGGAAAAATATTTCTAATGGAGATAATTTTTTTGAGGATACAAGGATTTTATTCACGATCCATACTCCTAGGACTGCAGGGATGGAGATTTATTTTGTTAATTTCAATAAATTAGAAATACCTTACTATTTCAAGCCTATTTTTGATAAAAATAATTCTGGGAAATTGGATTTTACTAATGCAGCCATAGAACTATCTGATAGAGTAAACACTGTTTCCAATAATCAAATTAGAATCGTAAAAGAAAGAATTTTTACAGATGAAAAATACCATAGAAAAATTATAGGTATCATTAATGGTTCATCAAAAAGTTTTTGGACATCTGAACTTAATAAAGAATTTTATGATAAAAATGATACTGATATACTTTGTAGCGATATTTGGCAAATTCACAAAAAAAATAAACAAAAAGCGATTGAATATATAAAAAATGTTTTCTCTAGAGAAAATATTAAATCTACTTTAGATTTAAAAAGCGATTTCTATTTAAATTTAAGCATAAAGAAACCATCGGCTTGGGCAATTAGAAGAATAGTTGACTATAAAAATCAATGGCCATTATTAAAAGATATTATTAGGATAATTTGTGCTGAAAAAGGAACATTTATTGATTCTATTTATGGTAGACAAGAAGGATTAGGTTTTCAAGTCGTCGTAGGAGGAATGGCTCATCCAAGTGATCATAATAGTCAACAATGGATTAATGAATTTGTTCATTGGATGAAAGGATATTGGAGAGATGATATATCCAAAGAGTTTGTTCAAGCTCCAGAACTTATAGGCAATTTTTTCTTTTTGCCGTCATTTAATGAAGGGCTTGGTAGAACATTAAAAATTTCTGCAATAGGTTGTGATGTTTGTTTAGAAATACCGATGTGGGATGAAGAGGCTTGTGGGACTAGCGGGATGAGAGCGTTAGGGAATGGGAATATTTGCATAGACTCTAGCGATGGAGCTTTAGAATGGCTTGAAGATGGAAAAAATAGCTTTTTATTAAAACCTTATGAACCAAATAAAATATTAGAATTTATGCAAAGAATTTCTTGTATGTATAATGATTTATTAGAAAAAGAAATAAAAGGTGAAAATTTAGAAGATGATGAATTTTTGAATATGAAAAAACAAGCAATTATTACTTGGGAAAGAATTATAAATATTGATATAATGGCTCAAAGATATGCAAATGAAATGTTTTATCCAGTTATCAAGGTGAATGATTTGATAAGGAAATAATATAATTTTATAAATTTACATATAAAAAAAGTAGAAATATGATATATAAAACTATAAAAAATCAAAATAAAGATAAGCATTATCTTGATATAATATTAGAAAAAAGTCAAGGTTATATGGAAAATTATTTCCCCAAAAAAGATTATATTTTATTTATAAACAAAATTGAATATATATATAATATAAAAAATACTCAAGAAATAGTTAAAAATTTCTGTAAAACTTATTGTGATTTTGTAAAATTTTTATATCAAAGAGATTATAAATATGATAAAAAAATAGACTTATTTTTGAATGAAAATCATAAGAAAAAATAATATGGGGGGATTGTTATAATGTTTTAAAAAAAATGAAAAATGAATCTATACATTGCATGGTCACTTCACCGCCATATTATAATGCAAGAGAATATTCGCATTGGAAAAATTTAGACAAATATTTTGATGATATGAAAAAAATAATAAAAGAATGTTATAGAGTTCTTGATAATCATAGAGTTTTTATATTTAATGTAGGTGATATTTTTGATAATGATAATTTATACACAAGTTCTGTTTGGGGAAAAAGAAGATTACCTTTAGGGGCTTATTTTATCAATTTATTTGAAAAAATAGGGTTCACTTTTGTAGATGATATTATTTGGGATAAAGGAGAAGTTCAAAGTGAAAGGCATAAAAATGGAGCTAGACCTTATCCGTTTTACCAATATCCTATGAATTGTTATGAGCATATATTGGTTTTTCACAAGCATAGATTGGATATGGCAAGATATCCATGTCCTATTTGTGGCGCATTGCAAGTTAACGGTAATTCTTATACGGAAAAAGGCTTGAAAAGTTGGGAATGTAAAAATATTGATTGTTTTATTAGAAGTGAATCAAATAGAGGAAAAAGGTTTAGTGCAAAAACTTATAATACGCAATCGGTAGATAAAAACAAGGGTACAGAAATAGATAAGGATTTTGTTTATTCTTGGAGAAGAGATATAAAAAAAATAAATCCAGTAATTAAAATAAATTCTAAAGGAAAAAATATTATTGGGCATACAGCGCCTTTTCCACGAGAAATACCAGAATTTGCCGTAAGGATGTTTAGTTATATCAATGAAAAAGTATTAGATCCTTTTTCTGGATTAGGAACTTCTATAAAAGTGGCAGCAGAATTGAATAGGCAAGGAATAGGTATAGAAAAGGATATAAGTATAAAAAATAATGTTTATAATTTTATAAAAAAAGACGATTTGTTGGAGCTTGATTATGATTAATAATGAAGACAAAAAGAAACAAGTAATAGGTTTATATGGAGAAATGCAATTAGCTATTAGATTACATGAAAGAGGCTGGCAAGTTCATAGATCATATATTGATGAAGGCATAGATTTCGTGATTACAAAATATTTTTGTACGGATTGCAGACAATTTTCTACACAATAATATATTAGAAAACAAAAATATAAAGGTTCAAATAAAAAATGTGTAACTAATTTATGTGAGAAATGTAGGCAAGATAAACTGATTATAGTTACGAAATATTTACAAGTAAAAACATCAGAAGGAATAAAATGTTTAGACGGTGAAAATATAAGAGAGTTTAGTTTTCATCTAAAAATTAGATATGATATTGATAAACATGTCTATTATATTTGGATAGCAGTTTTTACAGATAGCGAGGAAAATAAAATAAAAAACGCTAAAACACATTATTATATATTTAACACTAAAGATGTTTCTAAATTTGATGATATATCTATAGATACTTATCAGATAACAGATAATCAGAAAACATCTTTAAAAATTGATATTGAAGGGAATATATTGAACAAAGGAATTAAATACAGTTACGAGTGTTTTAAAAAATTTTATGATAATTTTGAAATTTTGGATAAAATATAAAATATTATAAAAGCAAAGCCTTGTATCAAGAAATATTAAAAATATAAAATATAAAATATATTACGAAAATAAAGGAATAAAACTATGTTTAGATTTTTGACTTGTGGAGAATCACATGGTAAGATGTTAGCTGCAATTTTGGAAGGGATCCCAGCAGGACTAGAAATTTTAGAGAGCGAAATAAATTTTGATTTAATGCGTAGACAAAAAGGCTATGGCAGAGGTTTTAGATCTACTAACATTGAAAAAGATACTGTAGAGCTCATATCTGGAGTTCGTTGGGGATTAACTACTGGTTCACCGATTGGACTTTTGATAGAAAATAGAGATTGGCAGAATAGAAAAGAGGAAATGTCTATTTCGCCGGAACATATAAATTATTCATCACCTATAACTGCTCCAAGACCCGGACATGCGGACTTATCTGGAATGTTGAAATATAATATAGAAGATGCAAAACCGATTTTGGAAAGAGCTAGTGCTAGAAATACAGCTACTTTGGTTGCAGTTGGAGCAATTTGTAAAAAATTTTTAAAAAAATTTGGAGTAGAAATATTAGGATATACAAAATCTATCGGCAATATTGAAATAGAAAAATTGAATATCAAAGAAAATGAAATTGAAAAAATTAAGGAAAAGATTGAAAATTTTGAAACACGATGCCCAGACAATTTAATTTCAAAAAAAATGATAAAATTTATTGA
>JAIRLV010000011.1 GCA_031259185.1 Elusimicrobiota bacterium
ATCGTTCCAAATCTAACGGCTTCTGGGATAGGCACTTCCATTGCAACAATAGTTACAGTAGCATCTTTTTCTAAATGAAATTTTATCAACTCTGAATAATCCATTTTGTAAATATGATCGCCCGATAAAATTAAAACCCTGTCTATATTTTCAAACTTATTTATATGGCTGATATTCTGGTAAATAGCATCTGCTGTCCCAGCATACCAAGATGATGCATAATTCCCCGTATATGGGGGCAAAATAACAGCGCTCCTATTCTTCCCAAAAAGTCCCCAACTTTCTCCATCTTGGATATGTTCTATTAAAGACGATGGTCTATATTGCGTAAGTATTCCTACATTATCTATATAAGAATTCATTATGTTACTCAAAGTCATATCTATTATCTTATAAATACCTGCGAAAGTGAGGGCTGGTTTGGCTCTATAAGTCGCTAAAATATTTAGCCTGCTTCCCTGCCCACCTGCTAAAAGCATAGCTATTGTTTTCTTCATAAATATTCCTTAATCAATTTTTTATATAAAGTTTAGAATAATACTTTTATAAAATACTCTTTCCATTGTATTTTATATATTTTTTGTTTGTAAAATTGTAGTTTTACTAACGCGTTTTATCCGTAACATAAAAAAATATAATGATAAAGCTAAAAAAATTTTCAAAAAATCATTTCCATTTATAAAAAAAGGGACATCAAGAATACCTCAATGTCCCTATCAACCTTTAAAAGTAATTTTTAATTTTTTATTTGGTAAATTTATTATATACCTGGTTCTTCTACAAGTACTTCTTCATCAATAGCTATATCATCTTCATCATCTAATGTGAAATCATCGCTTGTATCATATGCGTCTACATCATCTTCTATGACCGCCTCTTCTGTCGCTACAGCTTCTTGATTTGATTTACAACCTACAAAAACTATTGAAATTGCTAAAATCGTCAATAAAAAAATTTTAGAAATGTTGTTCATGACAAATATCTCCTTTATAAATTTTTGTTATAATTTTTCCTAGTACATATCTTTTTAATTATAATTAATATTAAAAAAAAATCAAGAAAAAAATAAAAAATTAATAATGATATATTTAAAAAATTTGACAAATATTTTTTATATATTTAGAATATCAAGAAATATAAAATTATCAAATTGATTTTTTGAATTTATTATTATAAAGTAAGAGGATATTTTGCAAAAAAAAGACTGGACAATCCTTGAAATATTGAATTGGACAACAGATTTTTTTAATAAAAAAAATATAAAAGAAGCGAGATTAGATGCAGAAGTTTTATTAGCAGATGTATTAAATGTAAAAAGATTTGATTTGTATTTAAATTTCAATAAAATTTTAAAAATATCTGAAATCAGTAAATACAAATCTTTAATAAAAAAACGAGTTGAAGGAATACCTGTAGCTTATATTTCAAAAAAAAAAGAATTTTTTGGGTATAATTTTAAAATAGAAAAAAATGTTCTGATTCCAAGACCGGAGACAGAACTTTTGGTAGAAAATGTTTTAGATATTTTTGAAAAAGATACTTTTTTTAAATTTTTTGAAAAAAGTAAAAACTTTTTTATACTAGTTGATATTTGTACAGGAAGCGGTATTATTCCGATAACTATTTCAAAAAAATTAAACGAATATAAAAATAACATTTTTATATATGGAATTGATATTTCTCAAAAAGCATTAGAAATTGCTCAACAAAATATCTACAATCATCATGCGGCAGAAAATGTAAGATTATTAATTGGCGATACTTTATATCCACTAGAAACTATTTCAATACAAAACAAAATTGACATTATAACTTGTAATCCACCATATATAAAAACTTCTGATTTACAAAGTTTAGAAATAGAAGTAAAACAAGAACCAAAAATTGCTCTTGATGGAGGCATTGACGGATTGCATTTCTATAGGAAAATCATCCCACACTCAAAAAAATTTTTAAAAAAAGATGGATATATTCTTTTTGAAATTTCTCCTGAATTGACAGAAAAAGTAAATGAATTATTAATTGAAAATAATTTTCATAGTATAATAATAAAAAAAGATTATCAAAATTTAAATAGAGTCATGATAGCTAAAAGAGGTTAAATTTGGATAAATTATTAATAAAGGGAAATTCCAAATTATCTGGTGAAGTAAAAATTAGCGGATCAAAAAACGCCTCTTTGCCAATACTTTTTGCAACACTTTTAACAGATGAAAAAATAATTTTACAAAATATCCCAAATCTTAGAGATATAAACACTACGGTTCAATTATTAGAATATTTAGGGAAAAAAGTCGAAAAAATTGGTGATGAAATAATTATTACTCAAACAAATCAAATAAAAACTGAAGCTCCATATGAATTGGTAAAACAAATGCGCGCATCTGTTCTTGTAATTGGTCCAGTTTTAGCTAAATACGGTAAAGTTAAAGTTTCGCTTCCCGGCGGATGCGCGATAGGCTCTAGACCGATAGATATTCATCTTTGCGGCTTTCAAAAGCTTTGCGCAAGTGTTGATTTATCAAATGGCTATGTAAAACTAAAAGTTATTGGACAAAAACTGTGCGGAACAACTATTATACTAGATTATCCTAGCGTCGGCGCTACTGAAAATCTTATTATGGCAGCAGTTTTAGCAGACGGGATAACTATATTAGAAAATACTGCAAAAGAACCGGAAATTGACGATTTATGTAATTTTTTGAATAAAATCGGAGCAAAAATATCTGGAATTGGAACAAGTATTATAAAAATTGTTGGCGTGAAAGTATCAGCCTTACATTCTACTACTTACAAAATAATGCCAGATAGAATTGAGGCTGGAACATTTATGATAGCTAGCGCAGTATCAGGAACAGAAATATTGATAAAAAATATTAATTACTTTCATTTAGATATCTTAATTAGCAAAATGCATTTAGCTGGATCTAAAATTGAAAAAATAGATGGAAACAATATTAAAGTTTTTGGTAACGAAAATATTAAACCTGTGAGCGTAGAAACTCTACCTTATCCTGGTTTTCCAACTGATATGCAAGCTCAATGGACATTTTTTATGACTCAAGCTAAGGGAAATAGTTTAGTCACTGAGACTGTATTTGAAAATAGATTCATGCATATTCCAGAATTACAAAGAATGGGCGCAAAATTGACTATAAAAGGCAATACTGTTTTCATCGAAGGTTGTTCAAAATTGACTGGAGCGCAAGTAATGGCTACAGATTTAAGAGCTTCTGCCGCATTAGTTTTGGCTGGACTCGTCACTGAAGGCGAGACACAAATTTCTAGGATTTATCATCTTGACAGAGGCTATGAAAATATTGAAAAAAAACTAAATAATTTAGGCGCAAACATCAAAAGGATAAAAGAATAGTTTTTTTAGCGCTTTTTTTTATATGGCTTTATCAAATTTATACGAATATAAAAACCTTTTAACATAAAAGGAGCAATTAAAAAGTATGTCATTTTTAGAATTAGCAAAAAAACGATACAGTGTTAGAGAATTTAGCGATAAATTGATAGATAGAAATGATATTCAAAAAATGATTTTAGCTGCTGATCTCGCTCCTTCTGCTCAAAAAATAAATCCATGGAAATTTATAGCAATTGATGATAAAAATCTCAAATTAGAATTATGTAAAAGAGCATTTAAAACACCTTTTGTAAATTCTTTTGTAAAAAATGCGCCGACTATTATTGTTGCTTGCTCCAAAATTAATATACTGACCCATCGTATTTTTGGGAAAATCCAAGGACTAGAATATCACCTTCTTGATATGGGCGCTTCTATTCAAAATATAATTTTGGAAGCGAGTGATCTTGGGATCGGAAGTTGTTGGATTGGTTGGTTTAATGAAAAAGAAATAAAAAAATTATTGCAAATTCCTAAAAACTATAAAGTTGTTTCATTAGTTGCTCTTGGTTATGAAAAAAATGAAGAAAATAAAAAAATAAAAAATTTAGATAAAAAAATATCAGAAATTAAAACTAAAAAAATCATTTTATTTAACAAATTTGAATAAAAAATAATGTCTTTAAAAAAAATCATTTTAGGAATTGGCGCTAATATAGGCGATGATAAAACAAAAATTAAAAACATACAAACAGCTATTAATTATATTTCCCAAAAGAAAAAAATATTTTTCTTGAAAAAAGCAAGTATATATCTCACGGATCCGGTAAATATGTCAACGAATAATTGGTTTTTTAACACAATTATTAGCGTTAAATCAAGTTTATCTCCTAAAGATTTATTGATTTTTTTGCAAAATATAGAAAAAAATATGGGTAGGTTAGAAAAATTTCAAAAAAAAAATACCGACAACTCAAAAAAAAGACGTTATGATGATAGAATTATTGATATTGACATAATTGATTATAAAGGACAAATTATAAATATA
>JAIRLV010000053.1 GCA_031259185.1 Elusimicrobiota bacterium
TGGTTTAATACTAATTACCATTATATTGTTCCAGAGTTAGATGAAAATATCAATTTCAAACTAAATAGTTCAAAAATCATCAAAGAATACAATGAAGCAAAAAAAATTGGAATAACTCCAAAAATCAATATTATTGGACCTTTAACCTTTTTAGGATTATCCAAAAATAAACTAGGAGAAAATTGTTATTCCTATTTTGAAAAAATTATTCCTATTTATAAAGAACTTTTAATTGAACTTTCAAAACTTGATGATAATATATATATTCAATTTGATGAACCTATTTTTGTAAAAGATACAAATAAGCTAGAATTAGATCTATTGAAAGATGCATATGATTTATTATCTTCTGTAAGTAAAAAAATAAAAATTATTGTAACAACATATTTTGAGCATTCAAACGAAGCAACACAAATATTATCAAAAACAAATATTTGGGGGATAGGACTTGATTTTATTTATGGGATGAAAAATATAGAAGCATTAAAAAATTTAAACTCAAAAAAGCTTATAGCTGGAATAGTTGATGGAAGAAATATTTGGATTAATGACATAAACAAAACTATAAAGCTATTAAATGAAATCGAAAAAATTATTCCAAAATCAGATATTATAATCTCTACAAGTTGTTCGTTGCTTCACGTTCCATACACTGTAAAAAATGAAAAAGAAAGCAATATAAATAATTATTTAAGTTTCGCATACGAAAAAGTTAATGAAGTTGTTATTATTTCTAAATTGTTTAACAATGAAAATCTTTCTAGTGAAGAAACCAAATTTTTAGAAAAAAGAGCAGATTTATTAATAGAAAAAGAAAATTCAACTGAAATTAATGATATTTTAGTTCAAAAAAGATTGAAAAACATTATAAAAATTGAAAGAGAGGGGAATTTTGAAGAAAGAATAAATATACAAAAAAATATATTAAAACTTCCAATATTGCCTACTACAACAATTGGAAGCTTTCCACAAACTGCTGAAATTAGACAATTAAGGAAAGACTTTAAAAATAAAGAAATTTCAATAGAAGAATATGAAACTGGTATAAAAGAATATATAGATTATTGCATATCTTTTCAAGAAGAGATAGGATTAGATATTTTAGTTCACGGAGAACCTGAAAGGAACGATATGGTAGAATATTTTGGCGAACAACTGAAAGGTTTTCATTTTACAAGTAATGGTTGGGTACAAAGTTATGGCTCAAGATGCGTAAAGCCGCCAATTATTTATGGCGATATTTCTAGACCAAAGCCTATGACGCTAAAATGGATATTATATGCGCAAAGCAAAACGAATAAAATTGTTAAAGGAATGTTAACTGGTCCAGTTACTATTTTAAATTGGTCATTTATTAGAAATGATATGCCAAGATATGAAATATCAAAACAAATAGCATTAGCTATAAGCGACGAGATAAAAGATTTACAAGACGCTGGGATAAAAATCATACAAGTTGACGAAGCTGCCTTTAAAGAAGGCTATCCCGTACGAAAAGAAAATATAAGAGAATACGAAAGATGGGCGGTTGAAAATTTTAAGCTTTCAATTAGTCCTGCAAACAAAGAAACCCAAATTCATACTCATATGTGTTATAGCGAATTTAGCGAAATAATTAAAACAATTGAAAAAATGGATGCAGACGTATTAACTATAGAAACAGCTAGAAGCGGCAATGAATTGTTAAAAATTTTCAATCAAGTTGGCTATAAAAATGAGCTTGGACCTGGAGTATATGACATACATTCTCCGAGAGTGCCTTGTGTTGATGAATTTTACAATCAAATAAAAAATCTAGAAAAAATTTTTCATATAGAAAAGTTATGGATAAATCCAGACTGTGGATTAAAAACTAGAAAATGGGAAGAAGTAAAAGCTGCATTAAGTAATATGGTTCAAGCAGTAAAAATGATTAGAAAAAATTAAAAATTATATGCTATAAAATTCCAAAGTTTCAGAGTATAAAAAATATTATCAAAAATGACAAAATTTTATTTGAAGTTTTATCAAGAAAAATAATTATTTTTTAGAAATAATACGAAAATTTTTAATGTAAAAATAATATAAAACAACGTTTGCTGTTAATAATACAAATATTCCAGCTAATCCATAAAATCCAATAATCAATTCATCCGCACCTACAATAAAAAATGTAGATAAAACAGAAGTTGAAAAAATTATTCCATTAAAAATTGAAGGATAAATTATAGACTTTGTTTTTTTATAAATCATTGCGAGAATTGGAGTTATTAAAACATAAAAAGCTAGTATTACAAAAGCTAACAAGATATAATTTTTGGACTTTCCGAAATAACCGACAAAAGTAAATGGCGCATAAATTATCCCTCTAAAAAATCCCATGTATAAGCTTTTTTCCCAAAAACTCATATATTTCAGTTCATTCCATAAAAATCCAAACCAAGCAATAAATTCTAGCCAAAAAAATATTGCAGAACTAGATACGCCTACTATAATTCCAACAAAAACATTTAGCATCCAAAAAAATTGAACGCTAAAATCTGAAGCAAATTTTTTAAAAACATCTATTTTTTTTGGCGTCCAAATTTGAGAATACTTTTGCAAAAGTATGTTAAAATCTGTAGAAAAATGGATATGATCTGTTATAAGTGAAAATGATAAATCGACCAAAAACACTAAAGCTTCCAAAATTATTGCCATATAAACCACTAAAAAAAATTTTCTAATGATATTAGCAGAATCAATATTAAAAAAAAACTTTCTGTTTTTGTTAGAAAATAAATTTTGTTTGTATAAAATATTTTTTACGAAAAAAGATGAAAATAACGGAATTAATATTATAAAATAATTTATGAGAAAAGCGCCTTTAGTTATTTCAAAAAAAATAAAATCTGAAAAATAGAAAACAAAAAATATTAAATAATTTAAAATTATAGAAATTGTCAAAAATAAAAATATTTGATTTTTTGGATGAATGTTTTGCACTTGCTATTGTCTCCAATAATATTTGAACAGAAAAGAAATTTTTATTATATTGTATTTCATTTTGTTTTATTATAGAATATAAATCAGATTTATTATAATAATTTTTAAAATTTTTAGTAGTAGTGTGACATTTTATTTTTATGGGAAAAGTCTAACAAAATCTATATGGTGGCTGTAGTTCAATGGTAGAGCGCAAGATTGTGGTTCTTGTTGTTGTGGGTTCGAATCCCATCAGCCACCCTTTCTATTATCAAAAACGAACTCTTTTTTTAGGTTTGAATTAGAATGGAGATTTGCTTTTTCATTGATATTTGTTGTATCGTCATAGTGATAGTTGTCGCTAACATTGTAATAAACAACTATAGAATCATCATAAACGTAAATACAATTTATAAAAGTATCTATTATTTTACTTTTATATTTTTCATTATTTATATCACCTTTACACATATCCATCAAAAAAAATTTTATTTCATCTTTTGATAAATTCAAATCAGTTGATAATTTAAGTTTAGCTAATCTTGTTTCTAAATCGTTTTTTTGTATATCTAAATTTTTTACCATTTCATCAAATTTTTTGACTGCACTAATAGAATCAATTGTCCGCATTTTTTCAATAAGATTGTTTATTTCTCTATATTTTTTTGAAATTTCTTTTGTAAGCGTATCCATTTCTCCGCTTTCAATTCTTTTTAAATATTCTTTATAGACTTGCTCGGCAACATAATCAATATTGTCTTCTGCTAAAACAAAAGAAATTGTTTGCTCTACAATATAGTTTTCTAAAAATACTTTATCTTCCCTATTTTTTTGACAATTATTTAGTCTTTTCCTTTTTCCATTACAAATATAATAATAATATTTTTTGCCAGTTTTGCTAGTTCCAGACTCTCCAGTCATTTTCAGTCCACAGTTTCCGCAAAATAGTTTGTTTGTTAATTTATATTTGGTTGTTGCTTTATTAATTGCAGGCGAATGACTCATAATTTTACTCCTTTGTTGAACTTTTTCAAATAATTCCTTTGGAATTATCGCAGGGAATACATTATCATAAATTATATTATTGTGAACAGTAATGCCAACATATTTTTTATTTGTTAGTATCTGATAAAGGCTATTGAGCCTGAATTTATCTCCATTTCTTTTTATAATTCCTTTTTCGTTTAGTTTTTTAATTATTTCTTTTTTATGTATTCCTTCTGCATACTATTCAAATATAGAACGAATGATTGGAGCAAATTATTCATCAATAACTGCTTTTTTGCCTTCTCTTTTATATCCAATTGGCATAATGCTATTAACTGCATTGCCTTTTTCAAGAGAAACTTTAAGTCCTCTTTTGACTTTTCTTGATAATTCTTGTATATAATATTCTGCCATTCCGTCAAGAACAGATTCTAATATTATTGCCTCTGGACTATCTGGGAGATATTCCATTGCAGAAATAACTTTTACATTCTGCCCTTTTAATTATTCTTTATACTTAGAACTAATTGCTCGACTTCTTGCAAATCTATCTAACTGATATACAATGATATATTGAAATTGATGTGAATAAGATTCTCTTATCATTTTTTGAAACGAATAACGTTCATCAGTCCCTCCAGTTTTGGCACGGTCAATATATTCATTTATTACTTTGTATCCTTCTTGTTTTGCAAAATTATAACAAGCTTGAATCTGTCCTTCTATGCTTGTTTCATTTTGTTTTGAGCTGCTAAATCTAGCATAGATTACGGCTGGTTTGTCAGTTTGTATTTGCCTCATAATTTTATTTCTTGTCCTTATTTTATAAAAAAAACTTGCATTTTTTGAAAAAATTAGTTATTATTTTTATGTAAATTATTTTGAAATTAAATACATTAATCCAATGCGGTAAATCCTGCAAGATATCAATAATGTTGACTAAGGATTAAGAGTTATTGATTATAAACTTGTAAGGGACGCACTTTATAAAGACATACTTCATTTTGAAGTATGTCTTTTTTTATTTATAAATAATCTCAGTTATTATCTTATCTTCAAAAATATCATACCATTCATAATATTTATTTTCATACTTTTTGAATATTCCCCAAGCAAATAAATCTGCTAAATTTATAAGTTTTTCTTTTTTAGAATCTTCATGAAAAATTTTTATATTTTTTGTTTCATTGTTTAAATTTTTTATATAACCATCAAATTTATTAATTTCTTTTTTTGTTTTAGATTTATCTAATATAAAGTAGACATTTTTATCTAAATATATTTTTTCTAATATTTTACCAACTAAATAATCATATAATTTAGTTGTTAGATTATATTTTAATTTCTTCTTATCTACTATCATAGTATATATTTCAAAATTAAACTTTTTTATTTTATCATATAATTTAATTTTTGTTTTTAAATCAGTAGAGATTGACTTAATTTCTTGTATTTTTCTATTCCTTTTACTTTTTTCCCAAAGTTTCTTTATAATTCTTTTAATTTCTTTTAAGATTAAATTTTTATCTTTTTCTATATGAACTGAAACACAGCATATTATAAAATATTTTGATGTTCCTTTTTTACTAAAATCAAAACCTAAATCTCCACTCTCATCTAAATATATATACATTCTTGTCTCTTTTTTATATTTCTTGTTTTATACTTTTTTTAAAATATAGGATTAACAACTAAATCTTTCCAGTTATTGTTTAGATAAAGAGCAATTCCTATTCCAAGATTAGTTTGAGGATAAATTTTAGTAAAATCGGCTTTAGCTTTTTGATAGTTTTCTGTAGAAATTATTCTTTTTCTAGCTAAATAAAAAAGAGCAAGACTTGAAGATCTAGAAACTCCTTGATTGCAATGAATTAATATTCTATTATTTTTAATATTACTTTCAATAAAATCAAGGCTAGCTTTCATTATAGGATGCGTAAATTTAGGGAGCAATTCTTTTTCCATGTCTACCATGTTAAGATATAAATAATCAGGTGTTTGAGCGATTAAATATGATGGGTGACTTTGTGGAAGACTGCCTTTATAACCTAAATACTTCTGATGACAAGTTTTGCACGCATGAATAGTTCTAAAATCTTTTGAAAGACAATCTGAATCATTGCCTATGAATAAATTTTTGTATATTTCTTTCATAAATGTTCCTTTTTCCATTACTATTACTTTTTATAATTTATTTTAAAGTAATTCCTATATCATCCACAAACATATCTCTAAACTTTTCTGGATTACAAGAAATAAAAATTATTAAAATTAGCAATATTAAAAAAAATAATATTTTTTCATTATTTTTTTATTTATTCTCTTAAGCTTGGATGTATCCAAACCTTATCTGCATAATCAACAACATTGTTCCCAAATATTTTGTTTTGTCTTTTTATTCCATCTATCATTGACTTTGGGATCCTAAAGCTTATTACTTTCTCCTCTCCAGTAGGATTTCCATATCTATCTGTCATATCCGCTACAGCCCAATATGCAATAAAATCATATTTATC
>JAIRLV010000055.1 GCA_031259185.1 Elusimicrobiota bacterium
CATATACATTTACTTCAGATAAAAAAACAAACAATTCTATGTGGAGTCCGTTAGAAGTATACGACTCTATAAAGGTTTTTAAAAAGAATAATTATAAAATATGAAAATACCAGAAGGATTATTAAGAAGATATTTTGAAAGTGAATTTGTTGTTCGTAAAACAACAGATATTCATGAAATACGAATTTGTTCTCCGTTTTCGGATGATAAGAAATATAAATTATATATAAATCTTAAAGATGGTGTATATATCGATTTCAAAGGTGGAGATAGTGGAAGTATAAATAAATTTTTAACACATTATCTTGATATAGATGAATCAATTGTATTATCATATCTTCTTAAAAATTTTGGTCTTGGTTCTGATTTTTCGAAAGAAGAACAAGAAGAAATAAAAAAAGTATATAATTATGAAGATGAAAGAAAAATTCTTGAAGATGTAACTTGGTTTAAAGATACCATTGGTATATATGGAAAGAAAGCATTAAAATATTTAAAAGACAGAAAAATACCACAAAAATATATTGATAAATGGGGTTATATTTTTATACAAAATTCCGAATATAATGAATGAATAATAATACCATTTTATGAAAATAATGAAGTTTGTTTTTTTACTGGAAGAGCAATAAATAAGGATGACAAACTAAGATATAAAAATCCTCATATTGACAGTAAAGAATTTCTCTTTAATTACGATGAAATTACAGATGACAAGCCATTGGCAATAACCGAAGGAATTATGGACTGTGTGTCAATAACAAATTTTATTGGAACAGCTTTAATGTCTGCTAATATTTCTAAAAAGCAAATTCAAAAAATATCTGAAAAGGGCGTAAAAGAAATAATAATGATACCCGATCAAGATGAAACTGGTTTGTTGACTTTACAAAGAAATATAAATGATTTATATTATTATTATCCGCCCAGTTTAAATCTCAATGTTTATATTTATAATATACCAAATGGATTTAAAGATTTTAATGAATATTATATAAAAAGCGAAGATGGAAATATTTATACAGAGCGTTTAAAAAAATATAAAAAAAATAGTCTAAGTGTATTTTCGGCACCAAAAAGAAGAAAGTTAATTATATAAAAAGGAGATAAAAAATGGGTCATATTGCGAAGCAAATATGACCCTGATGAATATATGAAAAGAGAAAGAGAAATCCTACTAACTCCATCTCTCATTAATATTAACTTAACACTAAGCAAAAATATATTATTTAAGAAGGAAAAATATGATATATAAAGAAAAAGTCAAGCCAGTTGAATGTGGAATGCATTGTATATTGTGTGGAGCAGATGTTTGTAGCAATAAAAATGTTAAATGGGAAGAACAAAAAGACGATGAATATAAGATGGAGGAAGAAACAAAATTCGACAAAGTTTTTGTTTAGCTGTGGCCGTGTGTGATAAATGTGAATTAAAGGCCATATATAAAATCTTGGATGGAATACCAAGAACATGCCCCAAATGTGGAGCAATCACAGAATATAAAAAGGAAGAAGAAAAGAAAGAAATAAATGAAAATCATAACGATAACGTTTAATGGAGAAGAACAGAAGGAAACAGTAGTAGAAAAAAAAAGTCTTTCAGAGGCTTTTTTAGAACTTGGTGTAGAAGAAAATAAAAACCGGCGAGAAGCGGTACAATATGGTAAACCATATGTTGTTAAGATTAATAATAATACTTATAAGTTTATTTTATATGATGATGCAAGGTATAATGAATATTGTCAGAAAGCCAAAAAAAAATATTTAGAAAGGAAGATAGCATGAAGCATAGATTATTTTTAAGCGGGCCAATAACTAATATAGACGATTATAGAAAAAGATTTGACCAAGATGATAACCTTTTAACATCAAAAGGATGGGCTGTTGCAAATCCAACAAGAATGGGTTTAGAAATATTTCCAGACACTGAAGATGGTTGGAAAGACTGCATGAAAGAAACCATTTCAATTATGATAAAATGCAACGGGGTAGCATTAATGGATGGCTGGGAAAAAAGTCGTGGATCAAAAATAGAAAAAGAAATTGCTGATATATTAGGCATTCCAACCAAAACGGTAATTGATTGGGCCAAACAAGATGAGTAAAGGTTTAAAAAATTATTTTAAAGGATTTAAAACTTTGCAAGAAGCAATAACAAATGTTTATAATCCAAAAGTAAATGATTTTATAAAATTTTTAATAAAGAAGTTAGAAGAAACAAAAGTTGTTTCTCTTATAAATATAAAAAAAGAAGTATTAGATATAGCATTAGATATAAAACCAGAAGCAAAAAAAGAAATAGAAGATTATAAAGGTTTCGGAATTTACTTAAAAAAATTAATGCCTAACAAAGAAAGAGAATATTTGGGACAAATAATAACATATGAACAAGATGATACATATAGAACCAAAGAAGCGGCAGATCAAATTGAATTTGAAATAGATGTTAATAAAGACAATTCATATACAATTGACGAAAGATTGCGGCATGAACTAGGTCATTTAATTATTCATATCCAAGCATTATACAAAAGAAAAGATCTAAAAAAGAATATTCAGCATAGTTCAAGTAAGTATCATTTAAATCCATATGAAACAGATCAAGCTATAAGTAAATTTATCTCTTTAAGAAGAAATAATAAATTAGATACCAAATATAAAACTTATTCTTTATTTATTAAGAATTTGTTTTATGAATATGAACCAGAAAAAAATATGAAAGATTTTTCAACTGAAAAATTTAAGAAATATCTTTATAAAAGATTTTATAGAGAGGGTTTAGATTTAAATAAAATAATATTGGATAACAAAAAATGAATGATCTTGAGAAAGAATTTTTAGAAGATACTGTTACGCAAAAAATAAAATCAACAAGAAAAAAGGGAATTAATAGTAAAAGAAAAGGAAAAACTTTTGAAGATGTTATAGCAAAAAAATTTTCTGATAGATTTAAACTTCCATTTAAGAGAAATTTTGGAAGTGGCATGATTCTTGGAGGAAAAAATTTTAAAAATCAAGAATCCTTCACAGAAGAACAAAAATTAATGTTAGTTTCTGATATTATGACTCCAAAGATTTTTAAATATTCAATTGAATGTAAGTCATATAATGATATTTCTTTTCATTCTTTTTTTAGTGATAAAAGTATTTTAAATGATTTTCTTAATCAATGTTGTTCTGATGCAATTAAATTAAATAAAGATCCCATGTTAATTATTCATTTAAACAATAAGCCAACGCTTGTAATGATACCAGAAAAAGAAAGCATAGAAAGGCTTTATCTTACAATAAAATATAAAGGATTCAATATGTTATTACTTGATGATTTATTACAAATGCCGAATGAATATTTTTTAAGTTAAATATATAATTTGCTTATCCATATGTAAAGTTAAGTTTATGATAGGAAGCAAAACAACAGAGCAATTTATTAAACAAGCTAAAGAAGTACATGGTGATAAATATGATTATTCTTTAGTTGAATATATTAATAATTATACTAAAATAAAAATTATATGTCCGGAACATGGAGTATTTGAACAAATACCAAAACATCATTTAAATGGGTCTAAATGTAAAAAATGTATTAATAAAAAAAGAAGTTTAGATAAAACTTATACATTAAATATATTTATCCAAAAAGCTAAAGAAGTACATGGTGATAAATATGATTATTCTTTAGTTGAATATATTAATAGCGAAACTAAAATAAAGATTATATGTCCTATACATGGTGTTTTTGAGCAAACTCCACATTTGCACATACGAGGAAGTGGATGTAGAAAATGTTATAACAAAAAAATTAGCAAAAGATTAAGCAAAACAACAGAGCAATTTATTAAACAAGCTAAAGAAGTACATGGTGATAAATATGATTATTCTTTAGTTGAATATAAAGATGAAAGAAATAAGATAAAAATAATTTGTAAAAAACATGGTGTATTTGAACAACAACCCATTGTACATTTGATACAAAAATGTGGATGCCCAATTTGTAATGAGAGCAAAGGAGAAAAAGAGGTTTTTAATATTCTTTTAGAAAAAAACATTAATTTTATTATTCAACATAAATTTGAAGACTGTAAAAATAAAAGAAAATTGCCTTTTGATTTCTATCTTCCAGAACATAATATGTGTATAGAATATCAGGGAATACAACATTACAAACCAAAGTTTGGTTTAGATGAATTTAATAAAACTATTTTAAGAGATAAAATAAAAAAAGAATATTGTGAAAAAAATAATATTAAATTAATAGAGATAAGATATAACGAAAATATAAAGGAAAAATTAAATGGAAATTGGTGCACAAAAATTATTTGATAATTTAGATCAAATGTTTACAAGAATATATTCTATTGGGTTACACACTGAACGTAGTTTTCAAGATCGAACTGGTAAAATTCTTAATAAAGATTATAATGAAATTCTTGCTGGGCATACTTTTGATAAGATAGTAGCAAAATGTGAAGCAAATTTTTTAAGAAGAAAACGGTATCAAGATAAGGATAT
>JAIRLV010000081.1 GCA_031259185.1 Elusimicrobiota bacterium
AAATAATTGAGATAGACGATTTAAAAATCACCAAAAAAAATAAAAATACATATCTGGAAATTAAAAAAAATAGCAAAATTTTTTTTACAGATACAAATAATGCGATTTTAGATTTTGAAATTTATATGACAAATTGGAGCTTGTTTGGGATTGCTAAAGGGTCTGGCAACCTAAATTTATATGCTCAAATAAATGAAGATTTAAAAACAGGACAAGTAGAACTAAAAAATTTTTGGGTTACAAAACTTTTTTTTAGGGATGATTTATTAAAATTCTCATTTAGAGACGGGGAATATCATGACATACTTGAAATATCTTCATCGGATCCTAAAAATGGGATAAATGGAAAAGTATTATTAAACGATGGAAATGTAATATTAAAACAAGTTGCTTATCAAAACGAAACTGCAAAAAGTTCAATAATAGTTGACGGTGAAATTTTAAAAAATAAAAACATAGATATGGATATAAAAATAAAAAAAATTAATGCTGACATTATAACAAAAATTTTTAATATAGGTTTTTTTATTAGTGGTATTTCTGATATAAATGCGAATGTGTCAAATACAACTTTTGATCCTATTATAGAAATTGACGGAAACTTAAAAGATGGAAAATTTGATATGTTAAGATATAAAAAATTGTTTGCAAAAGTAGAAATAACAAAAAATTGTATACACATTAATAAATTTAACATTTTTAGCGAAAATATATTTAAAATAGACGCTTCTGGAAAAATTCCATATCCGCTGGTTGATTCAGAGACAGATTTTGTCAATACTCAAAAAATGGATCTAGATATAAAAGCTAGTAATACAAATTTAGGAATTTTAAAAGCATTGTTTAATGATGAAATTATACTTCCAAAAGGCAATGTTGATTTTGAGATGAATGTTGGGAATAGTATATTTGATCCTGTTTTAAACGGAAAAATAATAGTCTCAAAAGGTAGTTTCGGCTTAAAAGATGTAGCGAAAAATATATTTTCTATAGATTCGGAAATAATATTTGAAAATAATAAAGCTAATATAAAACAATTAACAGGTAGAATAGGTAAAGGTTTATTCTCTGTTTTCGGCGATATTATTTTGGAAGATTTAAAGTTTAAACATTTTGATTTTTATATCAAAATACCTTCAAAAAGAGGACTGTCCTTTGAATTAAATTTTCTAAAAATTCCGCAGCAAAATTTTATAAAAATTATTCCGTCTATGCCTTCGAAAATTGAAGTAAAAGGCGATTTATACGTAAATGGGGATATAAAAAAATATTTAATAAAAGGCGATTTGGTTTTAAATGATACAAATTTTACTTATCCGCCTTTACAAGAGGATCAAGATTATCCTAGTAAAAGTATTATAGAATATTCTATTTTTGAAGGAATGCAATTAGATATAAACCTAATAACTGGAAAGAATGTTTGGTTTGAGAACGAGCTAATCAATTTAGCAATTGAGGGGAATGCTAATTTTAAAGGGAGTATAAATAATCCATTAGTCAATGGAGATATGAATTTTTTGAGAGGAGATATTAGTTATCTTGGAATTTATTTTAAAATACTTGACGGCGAATTTTTCATCATTAACAATGAACCATTTGTTGGTTTGAGAGCAGAGACTAATATTCAGCGATATGATACTATTTTTAATAGAAAGGTAGAAGATACAATTTTATTGACGATAGAAAAAAGTTCTCTAAAAGATATAAAATTTAAGTTTGAATCACAGAATTATCCTAGCACTTCTTCAAGAGATGCAATGGGTTTAGCGATTACAGGGGGAGCTTTGGATGACATATCAGGAGAAGAAAGAGAAAATTATATGAGACGAGAATTTTATAGACTTATAGATACCACATTAACAACTCCAATAATAAAAATGTTAGTGCAGTCAACTGGTATAGTAGATTTTGTAAAAGTTAACACTAGTATCGCAGAAAATAGTATTAATAATAGAAATAATCAATCAATTGCCAATAACTTATCTGGCAATGTTAATAAAAATACTAATCTTTTGTCAGGTACTAGTTTGACGTTAGGAAAATATTTAAACCCCAATTTGTTTGTAAGTTATGCAGTAATATTAGAGGAAAATGAATATAATTTTGAAAGTGAGGAAACGTATTTAAGCTTACAACACGAAATAGAAGCAAAATTAAAATTGAAAAAAAATTTATATCTGAAAGGTTTGATAGATATTGGTTCCGAAAAATCTATGGCAAGCGATAGACAAGTTACATTAGAATATTCTTTCCCAATAGAAAGCAAAAATTTTTTTAAAGATATTTTCAAAAAAAATAAAACTACTGAAAATCATTCAAAAGATGATGAAGTTGAAAATAAGAATAGCAAAAGAATGGGATTAAACGATTTTATTAAATAAGACTATTAACTTTAACTTATAATATTTTTTGTCTATAATTAACTTATTCGGATTTTTCAATTTCTTCTTTTTCTGTTTTGATATCTGATAATATTTTTTGAATTATCGGTATATCAGCTTTTTTGGCTAAAAATAATATAACATCTCCCTCTTTTAATAAAGTATTGCCTTTTACAATAATATAATTTTCTCCTCTACCAACTAGCATAGCTAAACTATCGTTAGGCAATTCCAATTCGCTAATTGCCTTTCCTACAATTTTTCCATTAAAAGGGACAATGAATTCTAACAATTCCGCATCGAATTTGTCTTGTTGTTCAAATTCAATTGGATATTTTGATTTTTTGCGAAAAGGAGCGTGAACATTCAAAATTTTTGCCATATAAGGAATACTGCTACCTTGAACCAAAACAGAAATTAAAACTGCAAAAAATACAATATTAAAAAATATATCTGCTTTTTCTATACCGGAAATTAATGGAAAAGTTGCCAAAACAATCGGCGCAGCTCCTCTAAGCCCAACCCAAGAAATCATAAGTTTTTCATTTAATTTCATTTTGCTGAAAATCAGACATATAAAAATTGCGATTGGTCTTGCTACAAATAATAAAATACTAGTAATAATTATTGCAGGAAAAAACATTTGGATCAATTTTGAAGGATATACCAAAAGTCCCAAAGAGATGAACATTACAATTTGCATAAGCCAAGAAACAGAATCATTAAAACTAATTAAAGACTTCTTATAGAAAAAATTTCTACTAGCTAAACTTACTCCCACTACATAAACAGCCAAAAAACCGTTCCCGTCAACCATAGTTGTTATAGTATATACAAAAATTACGCAAGCTATAGAAAAAACAGAATAAATACCTTCATACTCTAATTTTAACATATTAAATGAATAATGTATGATTTTGCCAAATATTATACCAGATAAAATTCCTATAATAATATTTTTTAAAAACATTACCAAAATTGATATAAAGGAAAATTCTGGATACGCCAAAATGCGTATAGAAGTCAAAGTCAATAAAACAGCCATAGGATCATTACTTCCAGACTCTAATTCCAAAAGAGATTTTAAGTTTCCTTTTAGGCTAATTTTTTTTGACCTAAGGATAGAAAATACGGCAGCAGCATCTGTAGAGGATACTATTGACCCCAAAAGCAAACTTTCTTTAAAAGGTAATTTCAAAATTTGCGAGGCTGCGATTGCTACTACAAGAGTTGTTAAAATAACGCCTAATGTTGATAAAACGATACCAGTACCAAAAACTTTTTTAATATTACTATAATCTGTATCAAGCCCGCCAGAAAAAAGAATAAATGTCAAAGCGATAACACCTATTGATTGAGCTAGTTTTATATTATCAAAATTTATTTTACCTATTCCTTCTGAACCTGCAAGCATACCAACAGCCAAAAATATCAATAATAAAGGGATAGGAATAGTTGCTTTATTTGACAATTTGCTAGCCAAAATGCTTATTATTAATAATATAGAAATTGATAATAAAATATACTCAAATGCTCCTATAGATATCATAAAGATCCTCCAGCGAATTCATAAATACCATTCACATTTTTTTTAAAAGGCGATAAAATTATAAAATAAATTATAGATAATTTTGTAATTTTTTTAAGTGATTTAAGATTGATAAAAATATTTTCTAAAATGTTCCTAATATTATTTAATATATAATAAATGTATAATTATATATAATTATAGTTAATTTTTCTATATGATTTTTATAAAATAATTTGACAATTTTATATTTTTATTTATAAAATATATATTAAGTAAAAAATTTTTTAATAATTTTAATGAAATAATTAAAAAATTTAGGAGCGTTAAGTATGGACTCTGATGCGAATATACCCCTGAATATTTTTATTCTTTTTGTCTTGATTTTTGCAAACGCTTTTTTTGCAATGAGCGAAATTGCGATTATTTCTGTAAACTCTAATAGAATCAAAAAGTTGGTAGAAAAAGGAAATAAAAAGGCTGCTTTTTTAGTAAAAATAACACAAACGCCATCAGATTTTTTAGCCACTATTCAAGTCGGCGTTACATTGTCTGGGTTACTTGCTTCTGCTGTTGCAGCAGAAAAATTTTCTAATATGTTAACTTCAAAGTTAAGCTTTATACCCATTAAAGAAAATTTTCTTTCTGCATTTTCTTTAATTATCATAACAATTATTCTATCATATTTTACATTAGTTTTTGGCGAACTAATTCCAAAAAGAATCGCTATGAAATATTCAGAACAAATTTCTTTACAAATTGTTGGCATTGTATGGTTATTTTATAAATTTACAAAACCGTTTGTGAGTTTTTTATCAATAAGTACAGATGGGATTTTAAAAATTTTTGGGTTAAATTTGACCAAAGAGCAACAAAATGTTACAGAAGAAGATATTATAAATCTTGTTGACGCTAGCGAAGAAACAGGCGTTCTAGAGCAAAATGGAATAAATATGATAAAAAATATATTTGAATTTGAGGATAAAAATATATCTGAAATTATGACGCATAGAACTGCTATGATAGCTGTAAATAGCGATACTAATATAGAGGATTTTTTGAAAATTGTAGCTGATGAAGGCTATTCTAGAATCCCAATTTTTAAAGATAATATGGACAATATTACAGGTATTGTTTACGTAAAAGATTTAATTCCTTTAATTAATAATAAAGAAATGTCTAATCTCAATATTAACGATTATGCTAGAAAACCAATTTATGTACCAGAAACTACAAAATGTAGTAAGTTATTAATGCAATTTCAAGAAAATAAAATACATTTAGCTATTGTTATAGATGAATATGGTGGGACTTCTGGATTGGTTACAATGGAAGATTTATTGGAAATTATTGTCGGTAATATACAGGACGAATATGATGAAGAAGGACAAAAGGTTAAGCTAGTTGCAGATAATAAATATATTTTTGATGGAAGTGTTAGCCTAGAGGAAATTGAAAAAATTTTTAAGAATGATATATTTGAAAAAAATGATGTGGATACAATCAGTGGATTTATTATAGATAGATTAGGAGAGATTCCAGAAATAGGAAAAACTATTAACTTAAAAATTAATGACAATGATCTTTATATTTTGGAAGTATTAGAAGTTGACACTAAAAAGATCATAAAAATTCAAATGGAAAAAGCTGATAAAAATTTTGAGGTACAACCAACAATAAAAAACAAAGATAAAGTTAAAGATAATGAAATCGGCACTGATTAAAAATATTTTTTATTTTGAGTAAAAATCAAGTAAAGAGAATAATTATTATGTTTACGGGTTTAGTCGAAGATTTAGGATCAATTATTGAAAAAGGCAAAAATTTTATATTAGTAAATTCAAAATTAATAGATATTAAACTAGGTGATAGTTTAGCTGTAAATGGCATATGTCTCAGCGTCGTTAAAATTAATGAAAGCATAAAAAATACTAAGAATTTTAAACTGGAAATCACGCCAGAAACTTTTTCTAGAACCACACTAAAAAATATTAAAAAAAGAGAAAAAGTTAATTTGGAAAGAGCTATGCTTATGAATGATAGATTCAATGGGCATATTGTACAAGGACATGTTGATGGTATTGCCAAACTCACTAATATTACTATAAAAGATAACTCAAAAATTCTAAAATTTTATGTAAAAGATAAAAATCTATTAGATAATATTATAGAAAAAGGCTCTATTTCAGTTGATGGAATAAGTTTAACTATCGCTAAAAATTTTTTGAATGGCTTCACGGTTTCAATAATTCCAGAAACTTGGGAAAATACAAATTTACAGTTTAAAAAAATAGGAAATTTTTTCAATATTGAAACAGATATAATTACAAAAAAAAGTAATAATAAAATCAACGATGATCAAAGTTTAAAGAATCTTCTAAAAAAAGAAGGATTTTTTTATTTATAAATATAAAAACAATAAATTTTATATACCAAATATTTTATAAGCAAAAAATTTGATTATTTTAATATTAACGCTAAAAAGAAAAGGTTTTTTATAAAATATGAAATCTAATTTGCTATTAGTATGGTTTTAGATAAACTGTTTAGAATATTGCACAAAAATCATTATAATATCATAATAGAATCAAAGTAAAACCAAAATCCTCACATAAATTGAGTATAAAAATGAAAAATTTTGATTTTTTGACAATTGCGCCTAGTCGTGTGATTGCAGATATAAATTTATTTCAAAGAAATTTGTTAGAAAAATACAAATTTGTATTTGGAAATAATCCTGTTTTAATTGTTAGAGATGATGTTTTATCCAAATTTAATGATAAAATTACAAAAGTTTTTAATAATAAAGATTCTATTATTCAATGTAATGAAGAATGTTCCCAAAAAGAAATATCCAGAATCGTAGAAATAATAAAAACAAAAAATATTAGCTCAATTGTTGGAATGGGTGGAGGAAAGGCTATTGATATTGCAAAAGCAGTTGCTAACTTTGTTAATCTAGCGATTATAACAATTCCAACAAGCTCTGCTACTGGAGCATGTAGTAGCGCTTTATCTACAATTTACACAGAAGATGGAAATATTGACAAAGATAGAGATATAATTTTTACTGCATCGCCAAATTTTGTTTTTATAGATTATGATTTAATTTTGGATGAACCTAGGAAATTTGTCATTTTTGGCATTACAGATTCTTTAGCAAAATATTATGAATCTTTTGCTTTTACAAATGGCAAATCAAATGACATATTCACGCAAACTGCTTTGAATCTAGCAGAAAATATAAAGAAGACTATTTTCCAAATTCATGAAAAGGCAATATCCGATTTTGATAATAAAATTTTATCTGATGAATTAAAGCATATCTTTAAGATTAATCTTGTTTTAGCGCCTCTTATTGGTGGACTTGGTGGTGAAGGTTGCAGAGTTTGCATAAGTCATGCAGTAAACAATTCTTTAACACAAATAAAAAAAATTAGACAAAAAAAATTTATGCATGGCGAACAAGTCGCTTTTGGAAATTTATTGCAATTATATTTAGATAAAAGAGTAAATGCAAAACAAGAATTAAAAGAGCTATTAAACTTATATAAAAAACTGGGTTTAATGAAAGATTTTGATTATTTTAGGGTAAAATTAGACCAAAATGATATAGATGTTTTTATGAATCATATTTATTCAGATTCAGAAAGTTTAAAAAATATGCCTAGAGCTATATCAAAGCAAGAATTACTTGAATGTATGAAACACTTCAAAATGTTAATGTTTTAAAATTTCAATCCAATAAATATATCAGTAAATCTCAATCAATAGTTTATTAACGCTCATATTACCAAAAATATTAATTATAAAAATTAAAAATTTATATTTAATTTTTCACAAATATAATTATCATTTAAATTTTCTAAAATTTCAATTACAGTTTTATTTAATACTGGGTGAGTCCAATTTGGATAAATTTCTGCTAATGGATATAAAACAAATTTTCTTTCATGTAATTTTGGATGAGGTAAATTCAAAAAATTATCTATATTTATA
>JAIRLV010000139.1 GCA_031259185.1 Elusimicrobiota bacterium
TTGTTTTCCCAACCCCTGAGTAAATTATTTTTTGTGGATTAGCTCCCGCATTTATAGCTTTAAAGATTTCTCCCATTGAAACTGTATCAAAGCCAGACATAAGATCATTCAATTCTTGCAAAATTTTAGTATTTGAATTTGTTTTTATAGCAAAACAAATAATGTTCTTTATACTTTTATCTTTTAAAATAGTTTGATATTTAAAAAAGTTATTTTTAATTGTTTCATAACTATAAACAAAAGTTGGCGTTCCAAATTTTTTTGCAATTTTTTGTAAATTAATATTATCCAATTCGAGAATGCTATTTTTGTTGTAGTTTAAATTTATATCTAAATTATTTAGCATAAAAATTCCTGCAAAATTTGTGTTATATATAGTTAATAATTATAATTTTATATATTTTATGACATTATATCATAAAGTTATGGTATAATCAAAATAAATTCATTGTTTGCATGATTATCTATTAATTTTTTGTAGCATTATATCATAAATTATGGAAATAAATTACTAAAAATTTCATTTTTTAAAAAACTAAATAATTTAGGTTTTTGACTAATATAAATACAAATATAAATTTAACAATAATATATATAAAAAAATTTTTTTTAAATTACAAGACTCTTGATATGATATATAAAATTGAGTGAATATAAAATTGAAAATAATTAAAAATAATTTTTGACTAATTTTATTTTAGTTTTAATTTTAATTTATCATTTATGTTCTATTATTTTTACTTTTTTTATTTATTAAATCTAATAAAATTATATGTATGTAAGATATTCAACATACAAGAAAGAACAAGCTTCTTTTTTTAATTTTTATTTTTTGAGAATAAATTTAAAAAATTATCATAAAAATTGCTATCAAGTTTTCATTTTAGAAATTTTCATATTTTTTTGTAAATGAGTTAAACCATCTGCAAATTTATGTATTAAATAAACTCTCCATTTTGCCAAACGACTTTTCCATTGACAATAGTTAGATCAACAACTCCTTGTAATTCCCAGTCTAAAAACGGAGTGTTTGAACTTTTTGAAGCTATATAATCGCCGACTCTAAATTTTTTATTTGGATCAAAAATTATAACATCTGCAAAATTTCCAACTTGCAAACTTCCTCTATTTTCTATTCTCATAATTTTTGCTGGGTTTATAGTTAATTTTTTTATAACCGTAGAAATATCCATTTTTGCTTTCAAAACAAGTTCTGTATAAGCAAGTGCTAATTCTGTTTCCAAACCAATTATTCCAAAAGGCGCTAAATCAAATTCTCTATTTTTTTCTTCTATTGTGTGAGGTGCGTGATCTGATGCTATTGCGTCAATTGTTCCATCTTTTAAGCCTTCTATTATTGCCATTACATCTGAATTTGTACGAAGTGGAGGGTTCATCTTGGCATTCGTATTATAACCTAAAACAGCTTCTTGGGTTAATGTAAAATAATGCGGAGTTGTTTCACAAGTTATGTTTACTCCGCGCCTTTTTGCATCTCTAACAAGATTTACAGACCCTTTTGTACTAATATGCGCAATATGCAAATACCCGCCTGTTGATTCTGCGAGAATAATGTCTCTTGAAACCATGACTTCTTCTGCGGCATTTGGGATTCCAGCAAGTCCTAGCCTCATAGATATTTCTCCTTCATTCATAACGCCATTATTTACAAGATCTAAATCCTCGCAATGCGACACAACAGGTATATCAAAAGTTTTGCAATATTCTAATGCTTTTGCCATTATAAAAGAATCCATAACTGGATTGCCATCATCGGATACCGCTAGTATCCCACCATCTATTAATGTCCCAATTTCACATATAACTTTTCCTTCTTGTTTTTTTGTTATACAACCTATTGGATAAACATTGACAAGCGATTCCTTTTCGGACTTTAAAACGACATATTCTATCGATGGTAAATTATCTAAAACAGGATTAGTGTTTGGCATACAACAAACAGAAGTTACCCCTCCTTTCGCAGCGGCTCTAGAACCAGTTGCGATAGTTTCTTTTCCTTCAAATCCTGGTTCTCTCAAATGAGTATGAATATCTACTAAACCAGGAAAAACGAACTTATTCGTTGCGTCAAATATTTTTATATTTTTATCAATAATTTTGAGATTTCTGCCAATTTTTTTAATTTTATCATTAACGAGATAAATATCGCAAACTCTATCAAATTTGCGACTTGGATCAATTATGTGACCGTTTTTAATTAATATTTTCATTTTTTTCTCTTATGTTATATTAAAAAATATTTAAATTTTTTTGTATTGGTAATAACTAAAAATAAAAAAAATATCTCAAAAAATAAATTTAGGAGGAAGATTTATGTACTTCTTTTTCACATGTAATAGCTGAATGCTGTTATGGCGTCCGTTGCCAATCGTATTTAAGTTTGTGGCTTACATTACATATAAAATACAATAAAGTCAAAATAAGTTTTCATTTTTTATTCCTATAAAGCGAAAGCAAGTATAAAATTGCCATTCTAATTGCAATTCCATTTGTAACTTGTTCATTTATTACGGAATTTGACATATCCGCAACTTCTGATGAAATTTCAATTCCTCTATTCATAGGTCCAGGGTGCATAATTACAACATTCGGATTAGCTTTTGCAAGAGACTCTTTTGTGACTTTATAGAATTTTGTGTATTCTCTAATAGATGGAAATAAATTTTTTGCCTGTCTCTCTAATTGAATTCTCAAAATATTTACAACATCCGCATCCTTTAACGCTCTTATTAAGTTATATTCAATTTTTATATCAAGATTTTTTATGCTATCTGGAACAAGCGTAGAAGGTCCAACAACTGTAATTTCTGCTCCAAATTTTTTTAGCGCCCATATATTTGATTTTGCAACTCTACTGTGAAAAATATCTCCTACAATAACAACTTTTTTATTTTTTACATCTCCTAATTTTGTTTGTATTGTGAATAAATCCAAAAGCCCTTGTGTCGGATGTTCATGAAAGCCGTCTCCCGCATTTATAACAGAAGCATTTATGTTTTCCGCCAAGAGTTTTGGCGTCCCGGATATAGAATGTCTAATAACTACAAAATCGACTTTCATAGCTTCTAATGTTTTACCAGTGTCAATTAAACTTTCTCCTTTCACAACGCTACTCATATTTGCCGAAATATTTATAACATCTGCGCTTAGTCTTTTCGCAGCTAGTTCAAAAGAATTTCTAGTTCTCGTGCTAGGTTCATAAAACATATTAACGACTGTTTTTCCTCTAAGAGCAGGAACTTTTTTTACGGATCTAGTAAATACTTCTTTAAATTTTATAGCAGTATTCAAAATTTCTTGAATTTCGGATATTTTCAAATCTTCTAAACTAATTAAATCTTTTCGATTTAACATCAAATTCTCCTTTATTTATCAAAAAAACAGAGTCAAAATCATCTACTTCTTTCAATTTTACAGAAATAATTTCTATATTTTTTCTGGTAACAAAATTTTTTCCAAAAATATCCGGCTGGATTGGCAATTCCCTATTTCCTCTATCTATCAAAACTGCTAATTTTATAGATTTGGGTCTTCCAAAATCCATGATACATTCCATAGCGGCTCTAACGCTCCTCCCAGTATAAAGCACATCGTCAATCAAGATAACATTTTTGTCGTCTACATTGAACGGTAAATCTGTTTCCTTTAATGACAAATCCGTCGGATTCTCATAAAAATCATCTCTATAAAGAGAAATATCTATTATTCCTAATGGAATTTTTGTATTTTCTAATTTTTTTATTTTTTTTATAATCCTTTTAGCCAAAAACACTCCCCTAGTTTGTAATCCTATTATTACTAATTTATCTAAATCATCTGTTTTTTCTAAAATCTCGTCAACAATTCTATTTATGGTTTGATTTAATTTTTTATCATCCATTATAATTTTTTGATTTTTACCTTGCATAAGTATTCCCGTTATATTTAATAAATTTTAATTTATTATACTTTGTTTTCTAATTTTTTTTAACATTTTTTTCAAAATTTTATTACCTTAAAAAAATAACTAAAGATTTATTTTTGAAATATAAAATACTAAAAATATTTCTTATTAAATTCTACTCTATAACAAAAACTAATAAATTAATAAAGAAATAT
>JAIRLV010000153.1 GCA_031259185.1 Elusimicrobiota bacterium
TCATAAAAGAAGAAGTTCCAGAAGTAAAAATAGTAGAGGCAAATGAATAGAAATGATACAAAAGAAAATTTATTTGGATAATAATGCTACGACTCCTATTGATAAAAGAGTATTGGAAAAGATGATGCCATTTTTGAGCGAAAAATTTGGCAATGCATCTAGTCTACATTCTTTTGGCCAAGAAACAAGAGAAGCTGTTGAACATGCTAGAGGACAAATTGCAAAAATAATTTCTGCCGACAAACAGGATATATATTTTACATCAGGAGGGACTGAATCTAATAATTGGATTTTGAAAGGGACAGTTTCTGCAAATAAAACAAAAGGTAATCATATAATCACTACTTCTATTGAACATCCAGCAATTTTGGATGTGTGCAAATTTTTGAGTAAGCAAGGGATCCAAATCACATATTTACCAACAAATGAAGTTGGACTAATCACGCTAACAGATTTAAAAAATGCTATAAAAGACGAAACCATATTAGTATCTGTAATGACCGCCAATAATGAAACTGGGATTATAGAACCTATAAAAGAGATTGGAGAAATGCTTGCCAATATAAACTTTGAAAGAGAAAAACAAAATTTGCATAGAATTTATTTTCACTCAGATGCTGTCCAGACATTAGGAAGAGAATACATAAATGTAAATGAATTGAAAGTAGATGCAATGTCATTTTCAGGACATAAAATATATGGACCAAAAGGCGTAGGCGCAGCTTATATAAGAAAAGGAACTAGGATATTCCCTTTTTTAAATGGTGGGCACCAAGAAAGTTTTCGTAGAGCTGGAACTGAAAACGTAGCTGGAATTGTCGGGTTTGGAGAGGCTTGTGAAATTGTAGGACAAGAAATGTATGTTACAAATGAAAAATTAAAAAAATTAAAAATAAAATTATATAATGGATTGAAAGAAAAAATAAAAGATATTTATTTAAATGGGGACTTAGAAATATCGCTTTCAAATACATTAAATATTTCTTTTAAGTATATTGAAGGAGAGGGAATAATTTTATTTTTGAATAAAGAAGGAATTGCCGTATCTAGTGGGTCGGCTTGTACATCAGGATCACTGGATGTTTCACATGTTTTAAAAGCTATGAATACAGATATTATTTGTGCTCAAGGTTCTATTCGTTTTAGTTTAGGTAAATTTAATACAGAAGAAGACATAAATCATACTATACAGGTTTTACCACCTATAGTACAAAGATTACGACAAATGTCGCCAATTTATAAAAAATAAAAACAAAACATTTGATTTTGACTAAAAAATTGATTAAATTAAGTGTTTTTATGAAACATAAATTATAACAACGCTATATATACTCTAAATTGTATATTTTTAGATTAATTTTACTCTAAATTTGAAGTTTATAAAAATTATGAATTCTTTTTAAAATTTTTTTTTAATAAAATCAAAAAACATTTTTTATTTATTTGTGGAATAAAAATGAATGATTTAATTTTGGATTTAGAAAAACTTGTTTATGACGTAAAAAAAAATAATAAAAAAATAGGACTTGGCATTATTAGTTTTGATGTAATTAATGTTGAATGTATTAGATTCTTTAGGTATATGAAACAAAAAATTGATTTTTTGATTATTGGCATAAAACCTGAAAAAGACTTTGTTATTTCTATAGAAGATAAAATTAAAATTTTAGAAAACTTTGAAACGGTAGATTTCGTTTTTGAAATAAAAACAAATATTAATGATATTTTGAAAAAAATTAATCCAGACTTATTTAAAGAATTTAAAACGACTTTTAATATTTATAATAGAATAATTGAAAAAAAATTAAAAGAATAAAAATTTTTTTATTGAAATAAATTTATATAAAATATTACTAAAACAATAGTCAAAAAAATAGATATAAAATATATGCTTGATATAGAAAATTGTCCTTATCAATATAAATCGTTACAATTTTGCCTTCTACTCAATTTTTCAATAATTTTATCAGTTGGATTTTCAGCTGGTATCGGAATAATATTTGGATTTTGGCCTGCAAAAAAAGCTGCTGAACTTTCGCCAATAGAAGCCCTAAGGCATGAATAAAAAAATTTTTGAATAAAATAAAATGATGAACGATCTCAAAAAAGAAATTGATTGCATTTAGAAAAACTTTTTAACTAGAAAGTTTAAATTTTTTTATCAAATAAAAAGAACCTACAACACAAACCAAATCATTTTTTTCAAAAGAATTTTTTATATCATTTTTTATTTCAATTATGTTTTTTGAAACTAATTTTATTTTTTCAGATTCTCCAATATCTTTCAAATATTTTTCTATAATTTTTAATTTTAATGCTCTAGCTGATTCTGGTTCTGTCAAATAAATTATATTGCTTATTTTTAAAATTTTTTTCAAAATTTTTTTATAATTTTTATCATTTAAAATTCCAAAGACAATAGCTATATTTTTGTAATTTTTTTTGATTTTCTTTAAATATTCTATAAAAGTTTCAATTCCCACTAGATTATGCCCTACATCCAAAAGCAAGTTTGTATTTAAATTATTTTTTAGGCTATCAAAAGCTATAAATTCCAATCTTCCTTGTAATGTAAAATTATTTATTGTTTCTAGAATTTTTTTATGATTTTCAAATTCAAAATTATATTTTCTCATCAAAATATTTATTGTTTCAATAGCAAGCGCTAAATTTTTATATTGATGGGTGCCTTTAATTTTTAAAGAAATATTTTTTATCAAAAACTTTTTATCATCTTGAAAAATATAATTTCCGTCTTTTTGCTTTTTTATAAAAAAATCTCTATTCAATATAAATAATTCAAAAGGTTTTTTTTTATCTAAACTTTCATCAATTAAAATTTTTTGTAATTTTTTTTGTTCAACTCCAGTAATAAGCGGGGTATGCTTTTTTATTATTCCCATTTTTTCTTTTAAAATATCTTGAGTAGTATTCCCTAAAAATTTTTGATGCTCTAATGAAATATTTGTAATAATTGTCAAAAGAGGTTTGGCAAAAACATTTGTTGAATCAAGCCGACCTCCAAGTCCGCATTCAAAAACACTAATATCAACATGCTCGTCAATGAAATATTTGATTGCCAGAACTGTTAAAATTTCAAAATATGTAAGTTTTATAGAATCATTTTTTTTTAGAAAATTTTTTAAATCAATAATATATTTTTCTAAATTTTCATCTGAAATATTTTCATTATTAATTTTTATTCTTTCATTTATTGAATAAATATGCGGAGAAGTGAAAAGTCCAATTTTTGAGGCTTCGCCTCTTTTACGTAGCAGAGAATCAAAAAAATTTGTTTTAATATCCGCTTTTAAATCAGCATTTTCATTTTTTATATTAACATTTTCTTTTAAAACTTCGTCTTTTTTTTCAACTTCTACAAATTGTCGTATGTTTTCTGTTAGAATTTTAGCTGATTCTTTTGTTAAAACTTTATTGTTATCTTTACTTTTTAGGTTTTTATATAAAATTGTTTGTATGAAATTTGAAGTAGAGCCTTTTCCATTAGTCCCAGCTATGTGAATAACTTTGAGATTTTGATGTTTGTTCAATAAGTAAAGTTTTAATACTTTTTTTATTCTTTCTAACCCAAAGTCCATAACATTTTCATTTAATTTTTCTAAAAATGAAATAATATTAGCTTTTTTTGAGGTTTTTTTAAGATTTTGCATTTAAATTTTAGAATTATTGAGTATTTTTAAATTTTTATTGTTCAAAAATTTTTAATTTTTGGTTTTTTTAATTTTTCTTTTTTTATGTAACCCTAAAGTATCTAAAAGTTTAGAAATAGTGGATTTCAATTTTGGTCTATCGATTACTATATCAAGCATTCCATGTTCTAATAAATACTCTGATTTTTGGAAGCCATCTGGTAATTTTTGTCTAATTGTTTGTTCTATTACTCTTGGTCCTGCAAATGCAATTAAAGCTTCTGGTTCTGCAATATTTATATCTCCAAGCATAGCAAAACTTGCGCTGACTCCTCCAGTAGTAGGATCTGTCAAGACTGAAATATATGGCAGTTTAGCTTCTCCTAATTTTGCTATTGCTGCGCTAGTTTTAGCCATTTGCATCAAAGAAAACATACTCTCTTGCATTCTAGCGCCGCCGGAA
>JAIRLV010000191.1 GCA_031259185.1 Elusimicrobiota bacterium
ATTGACTCTTTTGGCAGATAACTATCATGTAAATGCGATAAAAGGCGAGAGAGTAGATACGATAAAGAAACTTTTATCTCTTTCTTTAGATCAAGGGCCTAGGTTTTATCAAATTAGAAAGGAGAAATATTAATTAACGGTCTTCCTTTAAAAAGTTTGAATAGAGAAAAATATTGGCAAAGCATCTGTGTAATTTTTCAAGATTTCCTTCGATACGAAGGCTCTCTTCAAGAAAATATAGCTCTTAGTAAGATTTACACAAATCAATCATCTAAAGAAATAGCCGCAGCTTTAAAAAAAGCACAAGTAGATTTTCTTTTAAAGAAAGGTTGTTATAAATCTAATCAAAATTTAGGAAATTGGTTTGAAGAAGGAAGGCAACTATTTGATGGTCAATGGCAAAAAATTGGTTTAGCACGAATTTTCTATAAAGATGCTTCATTGTATTTATTGGATGAACCTACTTCTTCCATTGATTCTTTTAGTGAAAAAAAGATATTTGAGAATTTTTTTTTACGAAAAGATAAAATCATCATATTTATTACCCATAATCTTTCAATGGCTAAAAAAGCAGACAAAGTGCTGTTGTTAAAGAATGGGAAAGTTCATGGATTCGAAAATTCAAAGTGCTCATCATTATTTCGCTGATTTCTATAAATTTAATTCAATTGGACAGTGGTAGGTGCAATTGTTTGTTGCGTTCTTTCTTCTGGCGGCGGAGCAGCATTTTGTTGTTAGTGATTTGTTTAAACCTTCCTTGAATAACTAAATTACTCCTAATAGTTAAGCAAAAAAAGTTTAGCTATTAGAGTCTGTTAACTTGTCTGCCGAATTGCGCAATTTAATTTAATTTTTGCCACTTTTTTGTCAAAAAACCTGCCCTGTTCCTTGTGATTTGTTCAAGTTTTACTTGATTACAAATCGCAAGAAACGGGATCCTCGAAATAGCACTAACACTTCGTTATTCTGTATTTTTTTTCACTGAAAGTACGACTTTCAAGATCTCTAATGAAATGAATTCCACTATACAAATTGTAATCAAGCAAAACTTGAAACAACTTGTAAACCTGCCAGGTCTTTTTGAGAAATTTTTATGCATTTTTAGGCTAAAAGCAGTGCTTTTAGGTAACAGATAAAAGAAAACGAAGTTTTCTCTCACCGGAAACATAGGTTAGTGAAGCATTGGTGCTAAATTGAGGCTTTTTGACAAAGAAAGGCAAAAAATTACTAGAAAAGTCGCAATTACGGAGATCGTTAACAGGTTCTTAGGAGTGAATGTATGCAGGCATATATTTATCAAAACATTTGTTTTTTTTAAAAGCAAAAAAAAATACTTGTTTTAATATTTTTGCTATCGATTCCTTTTTTGTATTTTTATTGGAAGATAAGGGATGAGCATAATTTAGAGTGGTTATATGTAGACGTTCTATTTTCTGTTTGTCAATTAATGTCTCCGATTTATGAGGAAGATTTTAATACGAGGATGATTGATCTGCAGATTTTAAAAGAATCTAAAAAAAGATGGTTTTTTCTACAAAAAAATGGCTTTTTATTGCTTATCGAGCTTGTTTTTCTGTTTTTGAATAGGAGGCTTTTCATTGGCGATTACAAAGGATTTGATGCTTATCGATGTTATAAAACTCTCTATAATCACAATCGTAGAAAGTTTTATTCTTGCCTTTTTAACCTTTTTCTTAAATTTTATCATTGAATCAAAAACAACACTGCAGTACATTTTAGGAATTTTTATAATCATATTGGCTTTTAGCATTTTTAAATATCTAAGTCCCTTGTCTCATTTTGTTCTCAGCTTTTTAGTATTAAATAGAATGTTAATTTTAATGTTAACAGTTCTTACAAATTACATAAAAAAGAAATATCGCTTGAAGTAATAAAAAATATCATCGAGGTGAATTGCATGAAAGCTTACGCATATCAATGTCTTTGTTTTTATAAAAATCAAACAAAAAATCCATTAATGGCAGTTGCTATGATGCCGTTATTGATGTTCTTCTATTGGTAATATAGGGACCGTTTTACTGTTGAATATCTTTTTTTAGTATTTCAAATATCACATTGTCAGCTAATTTCTCCTATATATGAAGAAGACTTTAAAAATGGCATGATTGATTTTTTAATTTTAAAAAAATATAAAAAAAATCACTTTTTTGTTGCAAAAAAATGGCTTTTTTATTCTTGTAAGTGCTATCTTAAATTTTATAATGATCGCTTTTTTTATAATAATTAGATCGAATTTAGATATAAATATTTATTTAAAATTAATGTTTTTTGCTGGAGTAGAAATTTTATGCTTATCGTTAATAACTTTTATCTTAAATTTTTTTATCGAATCAAGAACTATTTTGCAATGGACTTTATCAATTATCGCTCTTGGAATGTTTTTTGGGTTTATGAAATATGCATCATCAGTTAGCAGCTTTTTTAAAAGTATGCTTATTATCATTATTGCTACAATTATGATGATATTCTTAGATACGATATATATTGAAAAAAAAATATCGATTAACGCATAATTAAACTTGGTAATAGTCTTTAATTTTAAGAATTATTATATATTTTCATTTGGCCAATGAAAAAGAAAAAAAATTCGGCGAAATGGTGCTGCAAGAGAGTATTTTATTTCATGGAACTATTGAAGAAAATTTGTTAATGGGACGTGAAGTTGCTGAAGAGGATCTGCTAGAAGCAATTGAAATTTCAGATTTAAACGAATTTATTCATCGTTTTCCGTTAAAAATGCATACCATTCTTTCTGAAGAAGGAAAAAATATTTCTGGAGGTCAAAGACAGCGTTTCTCGATTTGTCGTTCAATTCTTGGAAATCCAAAAATCATTTTATTGGATGAGCCAACCAGTGCCCCAGGGCAACAGCATTTACTTTTTTTCATAAAACCGCAATAATAAACTTATGAATATACAAAAACTTAAAATGGAGATAAAATCTCTTAAAGACCCTCGCCGAACTTCGTTTGGTAA
>JAIRLV010000261.1 GCA_031259185.1 Elusimicrobiota bacterium
TCTATTATATATTATTTTACTTTGTTTGTTTATATTTAATATATAAGTAGCAAAAAAAAACCTAGTCTGCTACGTTCGAGATAGGGGAAAATTTTTAACGAAAAGCTAAAAAATTTTAATTTTACACAGTTTTTAATTGTAAGCTTATTTTTTCAACAAGATTTTTTTTAGTTTCATTGAACTTTCATGACACAAAGCAACTGCTAATGCATCAGCTGTATCGTCAGGTTTTGGAACTTCCGAAAGTTTTAAAATATTCTTTACCATAGCTTGAACTTGTTTCTTATCAGCTCTACCATAACCTGCTACAGCCTGTTTTATTTCTAGTGGTTTGTATTCAAATGTTTCAATATTCATTTTTTTCAAAGCAAGTAAGATTACACCTCTTGCGTGACTTACAGAAATTCCAGTCTTTATATTATTGACAAAAAACAATTCTTCTACTGCTGCGATATTAGGTTTATATACTGAAACTATTTTATTCAAATTATCAAAAATAATTTCTAGTTTCTCTCCAAAACTATTTTTTTTACCAATAATAATGCTGGAATAAGCAATAGGAATGATTTTTTTATTTTCAAGTTTTTCAATAATTCCCCAGCCAATGATGTTAGTTCCGGGATCTATACCTAGTATTCGCATCAATCTAGTTCTATTTTTTCCATAATATCATCAGCAATGTCAAAGTTTGCATAGACATTTTGAACATCGTCATGGGAATCTAGTTTGTCCATTAATTTCAACATTTGTTCTGCTTCCCTGCCTTCAAGACTGATTTTTGTTTGTGGAATTTTTGTGATTTTATAAGATATAAGTTTACAACCATTTTTTTCTAATTCGTTTTTTATAGTTTCCATATTTTTGACATCAGTATAAACTTCATAGCATTCTTCTGCATTAATAAAATCTTCAGCACCAAATTGTAAAGCGAGTTCCATAATTTTATCCTCATCACCGGATATTTTATCTATTTCAATCAATCCACGTGTATCAAACATCCATGAAACAGCCCCTGTCTCCCCTAAATTTCCATTATGAATAGAAAAAATTTTTCTGATCTCCGAAACTGTCCTATTTTTATTATCAGTTGTAACTTCAACTATTATAGCAATTCCACCAGGTCCATATCCTTCATAAATCATTTCTTCATATGATACACCGGGGAGTTCTCCTGTTCCTCTTTGAATTGCTTTTTTTATATTATCAAGAGGCATATTGGCACCTTTTGCACTGTCAATAGCAGTTCTCAATCTTGCATTTGTAGCTGGATCAGAGCCCCCATTTTTTGCTGCTATTGTTATTTCTTTTACAATTTTTGTAAATAAATTTCCTCTTTTTGCATCTGTCGCTGCCTTTTTATGTTTAATACTTGCCCATTTATTATGTCCAGACATATTTATTAATCCTCCCCAAATTGTGTAAATTAATTAATATTCTTAATTAAACTGTTTAGTTTTTTTATATTTGCTCTCATTATGTTTTCATCATTACTAAAAACAGCAGAAGCAGAAATTAAAATATTAGCGCCATTTTTCACAGCGTCTTGAATAGTATTTTCATTTATTCCGCCGTCAATAGCGATATCAATATTTAAATTTTTTTCCAATACATAAGAATGCATAAATTTCATTTTCCGAGCAGTTTCAGGCATATAATGCTGTCCTGAAAAACCAGGTTCGACACTCATGATTAAAACTATATCCAATAATGGTAATAAATCGCCTATTTCTTCCCAACAAGTAGCAGGTTTTATTGAAATGCCAGCTTTCATCCCAAGATTTTTAATTTCTTCTATCAAATATATATGATCAGTAGTAGCTTCATAATGAAAAATAAGTATATCGCTGCCTGCATCTTTAAAAGATTTGATATAGTTTTCCGGATGCTGAATCATTAAATGTGTTTCAAATAAAAGTTTAGTTTTCTTACGTAAAGATTTCAAAATAGGCTGACCAAAAGAAATATTAGGAACAAAATTCCCATCCATAATATCTAAATGTATTCTCTTAATATTTTCGTTTTCTAAAATTTTTAGCTGTTTTTCTAAATTTAAAAAATCTGCTGATAATAAAGAAGGTGAAAGTTCTATTTTCATCTTTGAATTTTGAGTGATATTTGTCATTATATTTCACTCTCCTATTCGTATAACAACAATTTGTTCATCTTTTATTATGGAATCTCCACTAGGAAACTGTTCTATAGCTATTCCTTTTCGTTTTTCATCAAAAACAGGAATATAGTCTAAAGTATATTCTACCCCAACATTTTCCATTAAAATTTTGACAACATCTTTTTTTAACCCAAGAACTGATGGCATCAATTTAATCGTATTTGGCGGCAGTCCCTTTGAAATCGTTATATTAACTACGCTCCCACGGGTAACGATATCATTAGCGCTTGGGTTTTGATAAATAATTTTATTTTCTTCTGTATTCAATGAATAAGCATATTGAATCTCTTCAATAATAAGCCCATGATTTTTTAGTGTTGTTTCAGCATTTCTTATATCCATTTTGACAATATTCGGCATTCCAAATTCATCATCACCTTTACTGGTTACAACTTTAATTATTATTTTTTCTCTGACTATAGAATTTGCTGTTGGGATCTGAGATATAATAGAATCTATTTCATAATTCTTATCAAATACTTCATAATCTTTTTCT
>JAIRLV010000099.1 GCA_031259185.1 Elusimicrobiota bacterium
TTTTTGATATTTCTAAAACTTTTATAACATCAATAAGTTTATTTTAATTTATAAAATATTTATTTTATAGTTTTATAGTTCATTTTTTTTATCTCAAAAATTATCATTTTATTAATGAAAGAATTTTGATTTTTTATCCTCTCAATAATGCTATTTCACCAGTTCTAGCCAATTCTTTTATGCCAAATGGTGTCAAAAGATTTATAAAAGCTGTAATTTTGTCTTCTACGCCTGTTAATTCTATGATCATAGTATCTTTTGTGATGTCTATTATTTTTGCTCTAAATATATCGACTATTTGCATAATTTCGCTTCTAAATTCTTTATTTGAATTAACTTTTATCAAAATCAAATCTCTTTTTACAGAATTTTTTGATATTTCTAAAACTTTTATAACGTCAATTAGTTTATTCAGTTGTTTCATAACTTGCTCTAATATTGTTTCATCTCCTGAAACCAAAATTGTCATTCTAGAAATATTTTTATCCTCAGTTTCTCCAACAGCTAAACTTTCAATATTGAATCCTCTTGCGCTAAATAATCCAGCAATTCTGGCTAATACTCCAAAATGATTTTCTACCAAAACTGATATCGTATGTTTCATTTCTTTTTTTTCCACTATGCTAAACCTCTCATTATTTCATGAATTGCTTTTCCTCCTGGAACAAATGGAAAAACATTTTCCTCTTTCTCAACCATAAAATCTAAAACGACAACATTATCAATGTCAATAGCTTTTTTTATTGCATTTTCTATATCGTCTTTTTTGGTTATTCTTATTCCAACTGCTCCATAACTTTCTGCGAGTTTTACAAAATCCGGATTTCCACAAAGAAGCGTATGGCTATATCTTTTATTATAAAGTATTTCTTGCCATTGCCTTACCATTCCCAAATAACCGTTATTCAAAATAATTACCTTTATAGGAATTTTATTTAAAACAGCAGTTGCAAGCTCCTGAATATTCATTTGAATTCCGCCATCTCCTGCAATTACAAAAACGTTTTTGCTCATATCTGCAAGTTGTGCTCCAATTGCGGTAGGAAGTCCAAATCCCATTGTTCCAAGTCCACCGCTTGTTACAAAAGTTCTAGGCTTTGTGAAATTACTATATTGCGCCGCCCACATTTGATGCTGCCCAACATCTGTACAAATAATCGCATCTCCTTTTGTAATTTCTGCTATTTTCTCTACAACTGCCTGCGGTCTAAGCGAATCGTCTTTTTTATAAGTCAGAGGACATTCTTGTTTCCATTTTTTTATTTTTCCAAGCCAGTCTGGATTTTTCTTTTTTTCAATAAAATCTAGTAGTTTATCCAAAACTATTTTACAATCGCCAACTATTGGAACGTCTACCTTAACAATTTTGGCAATACTAGTTGGATCTATATCAATATGTATAATTTTTGCATTAGGAGCGAATTCGCTAACTTTTCCGGTAACTCTGTCGTCGAATCTAGCGCCTACGGCAATTATCAAATCTGATGTTTGAACAGAAAGATTCGCATAATATGTTCCATGCATTCCAAGCATTCCAAGATTTAAGGGATGCTTTGTAGGAACTGCTCCAAGAGCCATAAGCGTTGTAGTGATTGGGATATCGACTTTTTCTGCGATTTTTATTAATATAGCGCTAGCTTCTGAATAAATAACTCCGCCACCAGCATAAAAAATTGGCGTTTTAGCTTCATTTATAAGTTCTGCGACTTTTTTTATTTGCTTAATATTCCCCTCATAATTCGGTTTATAACTGCGAATATTTACTTCTTTCGAATAATCAAATTCATAACTAGCTTTTTGAATATCGCTAGGAACATCTATAACGACTGGTCCGGGTCTGCCTGTTGTTGCGATATAAAAAGCTTTTTTTATCGTATAAGCAAGTTCCGATATATCTTTTACTAAAAAATTATGTTTTGTAATCGGTCTAGTTAATCCAGTTATATCTGATTCTTGAAAAGCATCATTCCCAATCAAATTAGTCGGTACTTGACCAGTTATGCAAATCAATGGGATAGAATCCATATAAGCATTTGCTATCCCTGTGATCGTATTTGTCGCACCAGGTCCTGAAGTTACAATAACAACCCCCGGTTTTCCACTAACTCTAGCATATCCGTCAGCAGCATGAACTCCACCTTGTTCATGCCTAGGTAAAATAAAGTTAAAACAATCATAATCGTATAATGCATCAAATGTAGGGATTATTTGACCTCCTGGATAACCAAAAACTATTTCTACATTTTCTCTTTTCAATGATTCTATTATTATTTGTGCGCCTGTCATTTCCATAATTCAATTCTCCCAATAATACAAAATACTCAAATATTTATATTAATTATTAATCTAAAATAAAAAATTTATTATTTTTTTAAATTTTGATAAATATATTATAGATTATATAACATTTTGATAAAAATGTATATAAAAAGACTTTTTTATTGTGTATTTTAATCTTGATTAAATATCTATTCATAAATAAATATCAAGCAACTTGAATGTTCTATTTCTTTGATAAATGCTTATCGTCAAAATACATAAACTGCTTCCTTAATTACTCCATAATGTAACATCAATATCTTTTCTATATTCCATAAATTCGCATCACTTTTTCATAAGATAATCATCTATACTTTTTGCTGCTTTTTTTCCAGCACCCATTGCTGAAATCACTGTGTCAGCGCCAGTTATAACATCTCCACCTGCAAAAATTCCTTCAATATTTGTTTGCATACTATCTTTGTCTACAATAATATGCTTTTTATCATCCAACTTTATTCCAATTTTTTCTGCCAGAAAATAATTTGTACTCTGTCCAATCGCTACGACGATCGTATCAGCTAAAAGATTAGCGAATGAATTCTCTATTTTTCTAACTCTTTTTCTATTTTTAACATCAAGTTCATCCATAAGTTCCATATCTTGCAATTTCAATCCTTTTACTTCACCTTTTCCACTATCAAGAAACTTTATAGGTTCTTTTAAAAATTGAAATTTTATTCCTTCTTCTTCTGCATGTAAAATTTCAGCTTCTCTAGCAGGCATTTCTGTTTTTGTTCTTCTGTATACAACTGTAACGTCGCTGACGCCGAGTCGCAATAAAGTTCTTGCAGAATCCATCGCAACATTTCCACCGCCTATTACAACCGCTTTTTTCCCAAAATTTACAGGAGTATCGTATTTACAAAATTGATTTGCATTCAATAGATTTATTCTAGTCAAAAATTCATTTGCAGAATAAATATTTCTCAAATTTTCCCCTTCAATATTCAAAAAATATGGTACGCCAGCTCCTATTGCTATAAAAAATGCTTTGAAGCCGATTTTTTTTAAATCTTCTAATTGTAAAGTATATCCAATAGCAGCATTGACTTCAAATTTGACGCCTAATTTTTTTAAATCTTTAATTTCTTTGTCTAATACATTCTTTGGGAGTCTAAAATTTGGAATTCCATATCTTAAAACGCCTCCAATATCATGCAAAGCTTCAAAGACAACTACTTCATAGCCATTTTTTATACAATCGCTAGCGCATTGAAGTCCAGCTGGTCCAGAACCAATAATCGCAATTTTGACATTTTTATTTATTTTTGCATTTTCTAATTTTTGTTTTGCTGCGTAGTCAGCAACAAATTTTTCTAAATTTCCTATTGCAATTTCATTTTTTTTGTTTTTTAAAATACAAGAACCTTCACATTGAATTTCTTGAGGACAAATTCTACCTGTTATACAAGGCATACTATTTTTTTGTTTAATGATTTCCCAAGATAATAAAAAATCTTTATTTTTTATAGCTTGGATAAATTTGGGAATATCTATATTGACTGGACATGATATTCTACATTTTGGAACTGCACAATTCAAACAACGGCTGGCTTCTTTTACAGCTTCTTCTTGTGAATAAGAATAAGTTACTTCATTGAAATCTTTTATTCTGGCTTTTGGTTTTCTATCTTTAGGTTCTATTCTATTTATATTAAAATTCATTATATGAATCCTTATATTATACTCTCTTTTTTATCTAAACCAACCATTTTTATATTTAAAATTAATATCCTACAAAATTAATATAAAAATTGTTGAGACTAAGAGCTAAATAAAATGTGGGTTCTACTTTAATATTTTGAATGTTTTTTCGTATCAAATAATGGCGAAGGCGAAATTGTTTGTTCATTTTTTTTGGGGGGTAATTCTCATAATTTATATTGCGCTTATCATGAAAACTTTATATAAAAATTTACATTTTTTCACCTAAACTATTTATTAACCAATATACTCAATTTGCATAGCGTTCAATTCCTACATTTAGAATTATGCCAAGCATTATACAAGTCACTATAAAAGATGATCCTCCATAACTAATTAATGGGAGCGGAACGCCTGTAACTGGCAATAATCCTAAAACAAAACCTATATTTAAAATCACAAAAAAACTAAATAAAATTAAAAATGAGCTGCATATTAAACTTCCAAACCTGTCTTTTGCATTTTTTGCAATCAAAAATATTCTATAACAAATCAATAAATACAATAAAATCGTAAAACTTGCTAACAAAAATCCACTTTCTTCACCAATAACAGAAAATATAAAATCAGTATGTCTTTCAGGAACGAAGCCTAATTGTGTTTGTGTTCCAGATTTCAAACCTTTGCCCAACAAACCTCCAGAGCCAATAGCAATTTTTGATTGAATAATATTATACCCTGCGCCGAGTTTATCCAATTCCGGATTTAAAAAAGCTATTAATCTATTTCTTTGATATGTTTTTAGATAACTATCTATAATAAATCCTATATTAACCGAAAATATTGCTAAAATTGAAAAATATATATAAATAAGTTTGTGAAAATTTATCTTTAACATTTTCAATACAATGTAAATAAATATAGCTAATATTAGTAATGAAAAAACCGTCCAATTGACGGTAAAATATTTTAACAATAGAGAATCCGTTGTTATAAAAAAAGTTCTAATTAAAGGAATTATAGAGACAAAAAATATAAAAAATAAAATTGAAAATAAATATATTTTCCTCATATTGCTTAAAAAACATATTCCAAAAATTACTGGAAAAAATGTTAAAATTGCTCCAAAATCTGGCTGCATAGCAATTAAAATCAGTATCGGAGAAAATAATAAAAAACTTTGAATAAAAACTAAAAAACTTTTCACATTTTTAATATTTTTATCAATAAAAACAGTGAACGTCAAGATTACAAAAATTCTAGAAAGTTCTGTCGGCTGAAAAGATATGAAATAAAAATCAAACCAACTTCTCGCGCCTTTTACAGTTTTACCAAAAAATAAGACTAAAACCAACAATAGTATTGAGAATATATAAAAATATTTGATAATATTATAATACGAATTATAATTTATTAATGAAAAAATCAATAACAAAGAAAAACCCAAAATTATAGATACTATTTGCTTTGTAAATAATGATACGAAATTTTGCATGTTATAAGAAGCCGTATATACAAAGGCAATACCTATACTTACGATTAAAAAAATAGCGATTATAAGTACTAAATCTACATTTTTTAAATATTTTTTTAATTCAGTTTTCATATTTTTTTTGAGATTTTGTCCATTTTTTGAAAAAAATTTAATAAAATTTAATAAAAAATTAACTTAAACATTTTGTAAATAGTGTAAATATAAAAAATAAAAGTTTTAGTTTTTATTATTTTATCTAAATATTCTTATGCTAATTTATAAATATATCTATTATATCGTAGAATTTTTTTGTAATAAAAGATTTAGTTAATACTTATTCTATTTTATCTAAAATTTCATAATAAATTCAAGTTTTATATTCTAATCTATTAAATCTTTTATAGAAATTTATAAATTTTGGCAAAAAACAGATTTTTTAATTTTTTTTATAAAAAATTTTAAGCAAAAATACAATAATAATAATAGTTATCATTATCATTATTGACATATAATTAATAAATTTTTTACATTTTTTCTAATTTTTTTCTCAAACTTTCCTTCAAAATTTTTTTCCTTAATCTAATAGATTTTGGAGTAATTTCCACTAATTCGTCTTCATCTATAAATGTCAAACAGTTTTCGAGGCTCATAATTTTGTGAGGCGTTAAAGTTATCGCATCATCTGAACCAGCGGCTCTCATATTTGTTAGTTTTTTACCTTTACATGGATTTACTGTCAAATCATCTCTCCTAGAATTTATTCCAATGACTTGACCTTCATAAATTTTTTCGCCAGCTCCTAATATCAAAACTCCTCTACTTTGCAGATTAAAAA
>JAIRLV010000125.1 GCA_031259185.1 Elusimicrobiota bacterium
AAATAAAAAAATAAAAAACCAATTAACATCGCAATTGGCAAAATTTGGGTAATCCAGTATGGAATTTCATAAATCAAATACAAAATTCCATAATGCAAAGAATTTGGCATTTTATTTTCAATATTCAATAATCTAAAAGTTTCTGATAACACAAAAAGTATCAAAAATATTACTATACAAAATAAAACTGGTCTTAAAAATTCTTTTATTACATATCTAATTAGAATTTTCATAATTTTTTTTACTAATTTATCAATTTATTCTTTTATTTTATAAAATAAGCGAATAATATAATAATTCCTAATATTAATCTATAGACAAAAAATACTTTGAAAGAATGTGTCCTTAAATATTTTAAAAAAAAATTTATTACTACATAACTAAATATTATACTACAAAAAATTCCAAGCAAAAAATAAAAAATTTGAGACTTGTCAGATAAAACGGTAGAAAAATTGTTAATTTCTAATATTAGAGCTCCACAAATTGTTGGGACTGCCAATAAAAATGAAAATTTTGTTGAAATTTCACGATTTATTTTCAAAATTCTTGCCGCAGTTATTGTAATTCCAGATCTAGAAACTCCTGGAACTATAGAAAAAACCTGAAAAAAACCAATTATGATAGCATTTTTAAACGATATATCTATTATTGTCTCTTGTTTTTTAATTTTTTTCTCAAATTTTTCTGCTTTTTTATCAAAAAAATATAAAAAATACCCAAATATAATAATTACAGTAGCTATCAAAATAGGATTTTTGAAAATTGTTTCCGCATAATTTTTAAAAAAAAAGCCTACGATTGCTAGTGGAATAGTTCCAATAATTATCAAAAATGCCAATTTTACATGTTTTTTGTCATAATAAATTTTTCGATAACAATTGATTCTGGCAAATATCATTAAAAAAAAGCTAATTATTATCTCTTTGAACTCTTTTTTAAAGCAGATAATTATAGCTATCAAACTTCCTAAATGTAAAGCAATATCAAAAGTTTGTCCATCAATAAAAATTTTGTCAAAGTGAAAAAAATACGCAACCAAAATTAAATGCGCTGATGAACTGATTGGTAAAAATTCACAAATACTTTGAACAATTGCCATAAAAATAGCTTGAAAAATTAACAATTCTTTAACTTCCTCATTAATTTTCATTAAAAATAAATTGAATATTTTATTTTACTAACTTTTAACTAATGTTTCATGAAATGCATTATAGAATGCGTTATATATTGATTTGTAATTTTTTCAGAAATATTTGAATTATTTATTCCTTATCTTTTTTAGTATTTTGGGGATATTCAATTTTAATATTTTGATATGAAAAAGCAATATTATTTTTTTTAAATCTTTTATTAATTAATTTTATAAATTCATGAACTATTTTAAATTGCGAATCATAATCTTTTGATCGTAAAAACACCCCAAAAGTTATATTCGTCTTATCAAATTGATTAAAGCGAACATACGGTAAAAAATCTGGAACTGCTCCTTCTACATTAATCATAATTTCTTTTCCTGCATCTTCACAAATTTTTTCTACAAGATATAAATCATTAGAAGCAGCAATTTGCATTTCTATTTTTAAGTCTATTTTTTTATTTGGATAATTATAATTTTTTATAATTCCATTTATCAATTTTGTATTTGGAATATAAATTACATTATTTCCAAAAATCAAAAGTTTTGTATATTGCCAATTTATATCGACTATTTTTCCTCTTTCCCCAGTATTTAATTCTATATAATCGTCTATTTTAATTTCATGTGAAAATAGCAAGTTAAATCCAGCGAAAAAACTAGTCAAAAAATCTTTGAAAGCAAACGCAATCGTAACACCTCCTAGCCCAAATGTCGCTAATATCGGTGTTATTGAAATTTTTAAAATAAAAAGAATTATTATAACAAAAATTAGAATTATTACAATTTTGGCAATCATTTTAATAATAGAAACAGAGGCAAGTTTATTATGGGTAGTATTAAAAATATTATCTAAAAATAAATCTGTAATTTTAAACAGAGGAAAAATTAATGAAATCACCAAAATAATAAAAAAAATTCTTTCTATAATATTAACATCAATCAACTTGAATATATTAAAAAATTTCAAAGAAATCATCAACATAAATAATAAAGTATAAAAAATTAAATATTTTGTAAAATAAACAATCAAAATTAAAGTATATTGTTTTTGGGCTGAACTTTTAATTTTGTTTGAAAATTTATCTTTTTTTTTATCTAATTTTTTTAAAATATATTTCCTTAATATAAAAAGGCAAATTATAAATAAAAAAATTATAATAAATATTATTATATAAAGCTTGAAGTTTAATTCAAAATTTTTTAATATAGAAAAAATCATTTCTCCCTCTATAATCTATAATTTATTAAAAAAATTGATTTTTTAAATCTTTCAAATCTTTTATTACATCTATTTTTTCTTTAAATATAAAAAATAATCCAAAAACCGAGACTATACCCAATTTTAAAAAATGAAAAACAACAGCAAATGCCATAGAAATTTCAGCATCTATTCCAAGCATTGCCAAAGCAAATATACATCCGCCTTCGAAAACTCCGATAAATGCTGGTCCTGATGGAAGCAATGTCCCAAAACAGACAATCGCCATAATAAATATATAAGGTAAAAAAGTTAAATTCAAGTACAAAGCTTTTCCTATCAAAAAAAAACTAAAACTTTCAAGAAGCCATATAAAAATAGATATTATACCAACTCTAAAAACATGATTACTTTTATCAAGAACAAAAAAGCCATCTAGTATTGAATTCAAAAATTTCGTCAATTTTTTGAAAAACTTTATATCGTGTAATCTATTAAATTTTCTTATAATTATTCCCTTGTATTTTTTAAAGTATATTAATATAAAAAAAATCAAACAAAATATAACTAATCCTAAACTTGATAAATTTCTGACAAATAAAGGTATATCTATACGCGTTGTTATGAGTAAAAAAAATGAGAGCAAAATTAAAAGAGTCAGGATATCAAATATCCTTTCAATCACAATAGTGCCTATCATAAAAGTTTTTTTAATATCATAGCTTTTTGATATAAAAAAAGCGCGTATCAAATCCCCGCTTCTCATAGGAAGAATGTTATTTAAAAACATAGAAATAGATATACCTTTTGAAAAAGTTAGAATTTTTTTTAATGAAATTCTTTCATTAAAAGTTAAAAATAAGCCTCTATAACTTTTTAAAATATATGACAAAATTATAGTAATAATAAATAAAATAATATAAGTAACATTAATGTTTTTTATATGGAAAAATACTTCTTTTAAATCAATTTTTCTAGCAATAATATATATAAATGAAAAACTGATTAAAATACCAAATAAAATATTAAAAAATTTTTTCATTTTTTCTCGTAATTTTAAAAAAAAATCTCGCCTATTATTTTTTCAAGCGAGATTTTTTTAGTTCCTTTTTTTAA
>JAIRLV010000126.1 GCA_031259185.1 Elusimicrobiota bacterium
TGCTATTTTCTTTTGGCATCTCCTACAAATATACAATCCTCTACCTTCCACCCTAGCGAACTTTAATATCCCAACTCTAAAATTTTTATTACATAAATCGCATTTCATCTTTTCTACCTAAATAATCCCTTTTGCAATTAGATTTTTAAATTCTTCTAGTTCTGCATTCCGTTCCAAAATATCTTCTTCGCTTTCTACCTTACCAATATTTGCTCTATAAAGTCCTTCCAGAATTATCCTTTTTATTTTTTCTTTCTTTTCTCTCCGTTTTATCTCTGCTTTTAAAAACTTATCTTCTTTGACAATCCCATGATGCTCATCAAAAAGGTCTTCCCAAAAGTTTATCTCTAATCTCTTTAATATTTTTTTATTCCTTTCATATCTTTTATTCCTTGCTCTCAATACTTCTATGTCTTCATATATATTAATCGTTTCTCTATCATCTAAAAATCCTCGCTGTGCTATCAATTCTTTTCCTTCCATTACAGCTCTCCTTTTCTATTAAAATTTCCCTTTATATCTTTTAAATTTTTTGTTAAAATATCTTTCTATTAAAACTATTTTAAGGAACTTTTATGTCTTCTATATTAACTAGAATTAGAAAAAATCAAAACGTGGTTACTTTCGTTATTAACTTGGAATCAGTTAATAATGAATTTATAAGCTATTATTCATCAACTATAAACTTTAAAAAAGGCGATTATTTAAAATTCAATGGCAATATCTATTTCATTACAAAAGCCCAAAAAAGTAAAAAAATTTATAATGATGAATTTTTACTTACAATTTATATTCAACATATAAACGAACATATCTATAAAAAAGAACGATGGAAAAGATTTCTTAATAAATTCAAAAGATGGTTTGAATCTCAAAATATAGGAACTCAAATTTTTCTTATGATAATATCAGGTTTTATTGGGTATCTAATTGGGAAATTGCCTTAAATTTTAAATAAACAATAAATATTAAATCCTAGACTAACTAAAAAAAACAATAAAAGACCTAGATTAATAGTAAAATCTACAAATATTTTTTTATCTTTTTCGTATTCTAATTTGTAAACTGGAAGTCCTATTATATTTTCATATCTTTTTATAATTTTCTTTTTATGTATCAATTCTTCTCTTAAATTCAATATTTTACATTCCATGCTTTTTAACAATAACAATTCTTTTTCTTTCTGTTTTGTTATATCCAAATCACTTTTATCTAAATTGTAAAAAAATTTTTTATTTATCATTCCTATACCCCCATTCTTTTTTTTCTATATTTATAAACACTCAAATTATTTTTTTTCTCTAATTCTAATTTATCCTTCATTTTTTACAGCTCCTATTGCTTTTATTTTTTTCTTTTTCCATTTTTTTCAACTCTATTCATTTTTTTTAACAATACTATGCCCCTATGTTTTCTTTATATTTTTTTTGTTTTAAAAAAAATGTATTACTTATTTTTAATGCCTTGCAAATTTTAAAATATTCAATTAAAAGAATATGTTTTTTACCAGATAAAATATTAAAAATTATTGAATATTTAATATCTGTTTCATTTGCTAACCATTTTTTTGTTTTGCCTTCAGTTTTTAAATATTGATTAATTATTCCTTGAATTGTTTTATCAAAATCCATATTTTTACCAACTAAATTTATACTTTTAATTCAAATATAATTTAAAATAATTATAATGTCAAGAAAAAATTATATTTTATATTCAAATATTGTTTAAATAAAAAAATAAATAAATTTATTTTTATGATAAAAAATATTGTTTTAAAAAAGAATTATTTATATAATTTATAATTATTTTTATTATAGGAGATTTAAGGTATGAATGAAAAAAAAAATTGACAAAACAAAAATAAAAAAAGAAATTGGCAAAAGAATTGCATTTTTTAGAAATAGGCAAAGATTTATGCAAAAAGAAGTTGCATATAAGTTACAAATGGAAAATACTTCTATTTCACATTGGGAAAAAGGGCATGTCTCAATAGACATTGTTTCTTTATTTACTCTATGCGATATTTTAAAAATAACTATTTTAGATTTAGTAGATTTCTCAAGGAATTACAAATTGGAAAATAATAATATAAAAAATAGTAATATAAATTCGCCATATGCAACAATTACTATTCCTAATGGTACAAACAAAACAAGAGAACTAACAGAAATAGAAATGGGAATATTAAATAACATAAAAGAAATGAATTTAAAGCAAAAAACAAAATTACTCAATTTGTCTTTTGATATTTTAGAGAAAAAAGAGAATTATTAAACATTGATATTTTTTATAAATTAATAATAAAAAGGTGAAAACAATGTGGCCAAAAATAAAATTAACAAATGATACCAGACTTACAAAAATTGATAGAATAATATTCCGAAGTATCTATCATACACTACTTACAGGTGAAGGAATTACTTGGAATGTTTTTTTTAAACCTAATATAACTATGAATGACTATTTTATAGCAGAAAAACATTTGATGGAATTAGGATATATTAAAGAAACTGGACATGATGGAGTTTGTTTGTGTGATAATCCTCATACAGAATGCCTTCGCAAATGATTAATAAATGTGTGGATTATCAAAACAGAAGGCAAAACTATTGATATAGAGATAGAGATTGAATAGAGAAAAGGATAAAAAATGAAAGAAAAAGAACAATTATCAAAATTAATGATAGTTTTTGATGAATATTCATGTAAAGAAGAAAATATTGAATACTGGCATGCGAGAGATTTGCAAAAACTTTTAGGTTATACACAATGGAGAAATTTTGAAATTGTTATAGAAAAAGCAAAAAATGCATGCAGAAATAGCAAGCAATTAATAAATTCCCACTTTGCGGAGTTCAGCAAAGTGGTAAATCATGGTGGGGTAGCTTCCCAAATAGTGAAAGATTATAAATTGACACGCTATGCTTGTTATTTAATTGCTCAAAATGGAGATTCAAATTAACAAAACTATGCTAACAAAAAAAATAGCAATTCAAAAATTAAATGATTTGTCAATACGAGAATTAGTAGTTTTATCTAGTATTCTCTTTCCTATTGTTTATCATAAAAAAAAGAAATCCTTTTTTAATTATAATAATTTCCCTATAAAATCTATAAAAAATTTAATTGAAACAGAAATAATACAATCTCTTGAAAGTGATATATTAGAAAAATTAGAATATGCAAATTTATCTAGACTTTTTGAGATTGCAAAAAACTTAAAAATAAAAGTTAATACAGATGAGACAAAAAAGGCAAAAATATTAAAAATCTTAAGTGAAAATTTAGAAAAATTTAAAAATATTAAAAACAAAATTTTTGTTTTGTTCCCAAATGAAAATATTCAAAATGATTATTTAGATATATATGTGGCTTTATTTAAAAATTTTGACTATACAGGATTATGCTATGATTGTTATTGCAAAAAAGCTAATATTCAATTAAATCCTGATGAATATATATCTAGAACAAATTTTGATACTTATATATATACGAAAGACCCTTTTTCTCAATGTCAAAATAAATATTTTGATACTAATCTAGATTGGGTGAAATGTTATAATTATCAAACAATATGGGTTCATAAAGATATCAATAATGGTAAAGTTGCAGGATATAGTATTGATTACGAAAAAAACTTTCAACCTATAGTTCATATTCCAGAACAAAATGAAGTAAAAAAAGAAGTTAAAAAAAATATTGCTACTGAAATTACTGGAAATAAAATAGAAGCTCCTGAAATTAGAAATACAAATTTTTTTCTAAAAGACAACTACCCAGACTATGATGAATTACATAATGATGAATCGCAACGAGAAAGGCAAATTAGAGCATTAGATATAAAAAAAGAGAAAATTACCTTTATAGATAAGACAACAGCCTTGATAAAAGGGAGTAAAAAAAACACATATAAAACAACATTAAATGATTGTTCTTGTCGTGATTTTGTTTTCTATTCATTACCTTGCAAACATATGTATAGGTTAGCGCATGAATTAAAATTATTTAAATTACCTCCCCAAAAAATAGGCATAATAGAAAAAGGAGAGACTATTTATTATGACGTAGATATAGAAACTGGTGAGATTATTTCTCGTAGTAACGATAACCTAACTAATATTGACAAAAATAGTTTATCAACTAATTCTCCAATTGACGATTTACCAAATTTTTTTTCTAAAAAAGATTATCCAGATTTTAGTATATTGCATTTCAGTGAAAAACAAAGAACTAAACAGTTAGAGGCACTAAAAATAAAAGATTATTCAATATTGCATTTAACTGACACTTTTGCACGTATTAAAGATGGGGGCAAAGTTTATAAAGCAACATTAAAAAATTGCGCGTGTCAGGATTTTGCTTTGAATTCATTGCCCTGTAAGCATATGTATAAATTAGCTGACAAATTAGGAATTTTTAAATTGTCAACTGTGAAAAAATACCAAAATATTTCATTAGAATCTAAATTTCATTTTTTAGAAAATTTGAAGGAACAACTTTTAGCAATACAAAAAAATCCCATTCCAACAAAACTCCCTTTAGTAGCTATAATATGGGTTGATTTTGCTAAGCTTATCATTATAACTGTAGGATGGTTATTATATTTATTTATATACATAATTCTACATATTTTTAGAAGCAAATAGGATATAGAGTATGGAAATCATAACAATTATTGTTATTTCTGCGTCATTTTTTATAATTTTTGCTTGTAAAAACAACAATGATAAAAATTTCAATCAGTTATCAGTGCAAATATCTCAAATACAAAAAGAAAACAGTGAAATAAAACAAAAATTAACTAGCATAGAAAATAATTTAAAAAAACAAAAAGCAGAAAATTTTAAATTAAGAAAAAAAATAAGGAATATAGAGCAGTTTTTAGTTATTAGTTTTGATAATATTGGTTTACATAATTTAGGGGCAAATTTTGTATTTGACCCATTTTATGAAAAACACAATGAGCAAAAAGATTTAGAACCAGATTCTGAAATATCTGATAAAATAACTCCTTATTTTTCTTTATTATAATTAAAAGGAAAAAATTATGATAGAACAAAAAAAAGCAGTAATCTATGCAAGATATTCAACGAGCAATCAAACAGAACAAACAATAGAATCGCAATTGAGAGCTTGTTATGATTATGCGAACAAAAAAGGATTTATTGTAATAAAAGAATATATAGATAGAGGGATATCAGGAACGAGGGAAGACAGGCCAGCATTTCAAGAAATGAAAAGAGATGCAGAAAAAAAACAATTTCAAGTTGTAATAGTATATATGTTTGATAGATTTGCGAGAGATAGATATATAAGCGTGGTTTATAAAGAACATCTAAAAAGATTAGGAATTCCAGTAGTTTCAGTAGTAGAAAATGTTGATAGCGATACAACCGCAGGTATGTTATATGAATCTCTAGCCGAAATCTTTGCTGCCGAATATCCAAAAAATATTTCAATTCGTTCAAAAAATGGACAAGCAAACAATATAAAAAAAGGATTAATAATAAGCGGGCAATTGCCATTTGGATATAAAAATGTAAATAAAAAAGCAGTTGCTATTCCGGAGCAAGCAGAGAAAGTAAGATATATTTATGAGTCATATTTAAATGACGTTCCCTTTAAGCAAATGGCAGCTAGCTTAAATATGCTAGGAATAAAAACAAGAAATGGACAAAATTTTGATGAAATGAAATTTTATAGAATTTTAAGGAACCGTAACTATACTGGGAAATATAAATATAAAAATGGAGAACATTCTGGTATTTATGAGGGTATATATGAAAAAATAATAGATGAGGAGGTATTTAACAAAGTGCAAGCAAAAATTGATAGTAGAAGGAAAACTCCAGCATTTGCAAAAGCAAGAACAGTATTTATCTTACAGGGAAAATTATATTGTGGATATTGTGGGAACATAATCTATTCAGAGCAAGGATATACCTGTAAAAACGGTAAGAAATATTGGGATTATTATCTTTGTAAAGCCAAAAAGAGAAAAAAACTTAATATTCAATGTGAAAGTAAGAGGCATCATAAAGAAGAATTAGAAAAAAAAGTGATACAAGATATTTTCAAAAATATTTTAAATCCTGAGAAGATAGAAGAAATAGCAGAAGATATATATACCAATAAATCAAAAGAAAAAAATATAGCGCCTATAAAATATATAGAGAGTAAAATAAAGACAGTAGAGAAGAATATAAATGAAGCAATATTAAAAATAAAAAATGTGACATCAATAAATGTGATACAAAGATTAGAAAAAGAAGTTGATGAACTAGTAAAGCAAAAAGAAATGTTAGAAATAGAAAAAGTAAAATTAGAATATCAAAATAAAGCACAATTCACAAAGCAAGACTATAAAGATTTTTTAAATAGCTTTTTAGGTGGAGATATAAAGAATTTAGATTATCAAAAAAGAATAGTTAATACTTTTGTAAATAGAATATATTTAGAGCGAGATAGTTATATGATATACTATAATAGTTGTGACGGAAGCGATCCAGTAAGTTTTGCAAGACACCAAGAAATAGTAAAAAAACAAAAAGGGATTTATTCGCCGAGCCTAATGGTATAAATGTAGCAGGTTTGGGTTTTATAAATACGTCTAGAGCGAGTTTGGTGGCAGGAGTGCCGAGGCTAGAAGATGGGATGATCAAAGATTTTGTGATGTCAGAGCGAGGGATAATAGAAGTGGAAGGTCGAGAAGTAAGCGGGATTGAGAATATGGGGCTAGATTTCACAGGTTTGGATAAAGGGAGCATAGTGTCAAGAGTAATAAAGTTGAAAGGTAAAATATATGGAGATAATGTAAGTATCTTGGCAGGAAATGAAAAATACGATTATGAAGGAGACGAGATAAGCTCGACGGAGAAAGAAACGTTAAGAGGAGTAGAGTTTGCGGTAGATAGCAGTTTGCTTGGCGGGATGTATGTAGGCAGGATAAAGATAATAGCGAGTGAGGAAGGATTTGGAGTGAGGACAAGAGGTGATTTGGTGGCGAGTGTGGGAGATATAGAGATAGTAGGAGGGAAAGTAATAATAAAGAATGCGAAGGCGAAAGAAGGGATAAAAATAGATAGCGAAGTAGAGATGGAGAGTGAAGGCAGGATAGAAGCTGGAGGAGAAATAAAGATAGCGAGTAAAGGGGATGTGAATATAAACGAGGCAATGTCGAATCAAGATATAGGGATAACAGCAAAAAACGATGTTAGAATAAACGAATTGATATCTAATCAAAACATAGATTTAAAAGTAGGCAAAGGCTTGACAGCTGTGAATATAATAGCGAATGAAAATTTGGTGATAGAAGCTAGAGATATAACGAGTTTAGATGGAATATTTAGGAGTATGGGACTTTTAGGGTTGAGAGCATTAGGGAATATAAGTTATGGAGTAGCCGAAAGTAATGGCGAGCTGACAATAGAAGCAGTAGGCGATATAGAGAATAGCAGTTACACGAAATCGCTAGATGGTATAAAAATAGTGAGTGGAGGTAGTGCGAAGTTAAATGAGGTGATATCAAATCAAAACATAGATTTAAAAGTAGGAAAGGATTTGACAGCCGTGAATATAATAGCGAATGGTAGATTGGGAATAGAAGCTAGAGATATAACGAGTTTAGATGGAGTATTTAGGTCTATGGGACTTTTAGGATTGAGAGCATTAGGGAATATAAGTTATGGAGTAGCCGAGAGTAATGGTGAGCTGACGATAGAAGCGCTAGGCGATATAGAGAATAGCGGCTACACGAAATCGCTAGAGTATATAAAAATAGTTAGTGGAGGTAGTGCGAAATTAAACGAAGTGCTATCGAGTAAGAATATAGGAATGGAAGTAGGAAAAGACTTGACAGCGAAAAATATTATGTCAGTTGGTAGTTTGGGAGTAAATGCAGGGAATATCACAAGTGATGCAGGGAAATTTATATCAGGCGAAGAGATGGAATTGGAGTCGAGCGGAAATATAAGCTATGGAGTGATAGAAAGCAATAAAAATATAACGATAGAAGCGGCTGGGAATATAGAAAATACAGGACATACTTTGACGCTAGGCGATTTGAGAATGGCTGGGGGAAATATCAGCTTTAAAGATTTGGGAAGCGTAGGTTTGATGGAGTTGGAAGCGATAGAAAATTTAGTAAATGATGGAACTGCCGAAAGTTATGGTGGAATAAATTTGAAAGCAAAAAATATAAATATTTTGGGAGGTGGAGCATACACGAGTCATAAAGGACTTGAGGCAATAGGTGAGAACTTTGACAACAAAGGGAAATTGACTAGTCAAGACGAAATGAATTTATATTTTAGTAATAAATTTTATAATTTTGGTGAAATAAAAACACAAAAAGATTTGGAGATAATAGGCTTTAATGGAGTAGAGAATAAAGTGAATGGAATAATATATTCACAAAAAGATATAAAAATAAATAGCGAAAAGGATGTGATTAACGAAGGAGAAATATTGAATGCTACAGAAAATGAAGAAAAAGGAGAGATAACAATCAAAGCAAAAGGCGATGTAATATTGGGAAATGGAAGTAGTATTTCGTCTGAGAGCGATATAAAGATAGATGGGAAAAATTTGACACTGCAAGAGAATTCAAAAATAGTAGGATTGTTGAAAGTGTTAATAGGAATAGATGATAAAGTAGAGAATGCAGGAGGAATAGAAGGCGGAGAGGCAGTTAAAATAGAAGCGAAGGAAGTTGAGAATAGCGGGAGCATAATTGGGATAACCGAGAAAGTGGAGATATTGAGTAATATTTTGACGAATACAACAACGGGAATACTAAATACGAACGGGATATTGAGTTTGAAAATCAAAGAGAAATATGAAAATAAAAATGAAATGGAAGTGAAAGGTGATATAGAGATAGAGACGAAAGATATGATAGTAGAAAAGTTGGTTTTGGCGATGGGAAAGTTGAGTTTGAAGTTAACAGGATATTTGACGAATAATAATGAGCTAGCTAGCTATGGAGATATGGAAGTAGAAGTAGGCGGAGACTTGACGAATAAAGGGAAGATAATGACGAATAATAATTTGAAAGTAAAAGCGAATAATTTATATAATAAATCTACTGGGCAAATTTATTCGACAAAAGACAGTGAATATAGGGTTGGAAGTTATTTAGAGAATAATCAAGTATTGATAGAATCGAGAGGCAATCTGGCAATCAAAGGTTATGGAGAAACAAAAACAATAAATGTAAAAAATAATGCAGGAGTGATAAAAGCATTAGGAGATATGAGTATAATAGCAAATAAAATAGAGAATATGAGTATAGATAATTATGAAAGTTTTGAAGTAGAAGGAGCATATGAAATAATAGTAGAAAACTTACCAAATACAGAAAGTAGGCATACAGTAGAGGCAAATAGCAGTGCAAGTCCTAGTAAACACAGTAAATATAAGGACATAAATAGGAAAATAAGAAGTGTGCAATCAAAAGTATATGCGATAGAAATAGGAGAGATATTAGGTAATAATATAAAGATAGTAGCAAATGAAGTAATGAATAAAAGCAGTAAAATAAATGGAGTGAAAGAAGTAATAATAGAAACAAATATAATAAAGAACATAAGATTAAGTGGGATAGTAAAATATGTAAATTATGAACATGAAACAGTAAAGAGTGCATGGAGTAGAACAAAACAAGCATGGAAAAGTTATGGACATTATAGTTATAGGATTGATGAAAAGGAAGAGATAATATATAGCAACACACCAGCGGTAATAAGTGGTGCGAATGTAATAATAAATGCGAATGAAAAGATAATGAATGATGCATATCAAGTAACGACAGGGAATAGCATAACGGTAAATAATAATGGAATAAACAAGATAGTAGAGTCAGTGAAGAATACCGGGATGCTGGATCCGCTGGGTTTGATATTTGGAGAATTAGGAGCAGTTAGTTTAGTAGATAATGTAGAGGGAATATTGGGTGCGAATG
>JAIRLV010000188.1 GCA_031259185.1 Elusimicrobiota bacterium
ATAAAAAAAAAAAATGGAAAGGAAAAGAAAGGAAAGGAAGGTAAAGGAAAAGAAAGAAAGGGAAATGAAAGGAAAGGAAGGAAAAGGAAAGGACGGGAAAGGAAAAGAAAAAAAAAAAAAGAAAGGAAAAGAAAGGAAGGGAAAAGAAAGGAAAGAAAAGGAAAGGAAAAGAAAGGAAGGGAAGGGAAAGGAAAGAAAAGGAAAGGCAAGGAAGAGAAAGAAAGCGAAAGGAAGGAAGATGGCTGTTCTCCATTTGTTTTTAAAGCAACGATTATTCAAAGTCAAAAAAAATATTCTAACTTTAATGTTATTAAATATCTAATATCGGTAAATAGCACCATTACGAACATCATATTTCAAATACAAGCAACCTTTTAATATTTTGTTTATTTACCTATGAGATAAAAAAAAGTCCTTGAAAGAAAATGAAGGGATAATAATATAAAAATTTGTAAGAAGTAGACCTACAAAGTCATAAATGTTCATAAATCAAGTTGATAAAAAAATTTAAAAAAGATATTTAAATAAAATTCTTAAATATTTTTTATTAAACATTTCATTTCTCTTAAACATTTCTTTTTATCTTACTTTGAATATTGTTAAAGGATTTTGTTGGCAATTTAAAATATAATATATTTCAATACATTAATTTTTACTAAAAAATAAATACTTAATAAAGTAATTATAATTTAAAACATTAATTATTTTAAAAAATGAAAGTTAGGGTTGAATTTTGGGGAAAATGATGACAATATCTAAAGTCATTTTTAGAATGTTATTTATAAAAACGAGATATGTAAAATAGAAATAATTGTTTTTTTAAATGATGATAATAATCTTTACTATGACTAAGAATAATGTTGTTTTCCAGATATTTTAAAAAAATATCTTGAAAACAACAAACACCTAGTTTATAAGCCAAAATCTAAAAGGATAGGAATTTTCATTTCATTTTAATAGAAATTGTAATTTTCCTAATTATTTTCTTTTTAGAAACCAACAAGTTTCATGTGAAAAAGATTCAAAGAGACCGTTAAAAAAAAATATTTGTTTTCTAACAGTCAGAAAGAGAAAGGAGTCTCCAGGGAAATATTTAAATCCTGAAATACTCAAAAAATATTTTTGAAAAAAAGATATTGGTCAAAACCATTAAATAATCATTTCCGGACACAAAATAAATATTCGTTTTTCATTTTGCATTTCCTTCAAGATCTTTTTCAATGTAGAAATGAGAATTCAATTAAAGAAGAAAATATTTAAAATAATAGACAAATAATATTTTTTTTTTTTTTTGCAACAAAGCCACATACAACATTATCAAAAAACATAATAAAACCCAATGTCAGTACCACAATTTTAATTATGAAGAACAAGCTCCAAATTCTTTATTAGTAAAACAAAGGAAAATATATCCAAAGATGGCATAAGCCAGTGGATTATATTTGCAAAATCATTTATCTTTCTAAAAGGATTTGTCACTAAAAGATTTTGTTAAGAAAATTTCAAAATTAATCATTCAGACTTTTACCATCACCTTTTTAAAGAAAATTTGAGTGAAAAATAAAAAGAGTAGTTTCTACAAACAACTCTGCAAATGACTTTATATTTTTCCCCATCATTTAAAAAAAAATATGGAAAGATGAATTATTTTTTTGTTTTTTTTGTTGTGTTTTTTTTCGTTAGATATTTTTAAGGTAAGAAAAGATTTCACAAAAAATCTCATAAATATGAATCATTGAATTTTTTTTACTTTTCAAATTAAATTTGGAGTTTTTTTTTAAAATTAAAAAAAAATTGAATAAAATTCAAAATCATCAACATACCAATTCAATATTTTCCATGACAAATTGGTAAAACTCAAACTTTAAAAAAAATAATTATTAATATACCTATGACAGCGAAATGTATCTTCAAACTCTTACAAAAATATGCGATATTAAATAATTTTTAACAAAAACATATAAAGTTAAATATTTTATGTTATTTTTAATTTTGATATTTGACGATATCACCTTCTTTTTCCAGAAACTCTTTCTCTCCTATTTCGGTTTTTATCCGCATCTCTTCTTCTAAGCTCTCCCTATTATAATACCCGGGAAGAGAACATTCATTTTTATTTTGTTTATTTTCTCGTCAACAAACATACAAATGTTCAAAAAATCGAATTTTTTTCAAAGGTATTATATTTGGTATTGGAGGACGATACAAGCACAAATTCGGTTTTACCTTTCCAATACATATTAAAACATGTTTGTCAAAAAAATCATTTATATAATTTTTACTATTTGCATGCCGAAAGGCAGTATGCATGTCATTTGAGATAAATATGACATTTTGTGAAACTCTCGATAACTTTTATAAACATGAGATGCTATTCAACTATACCATTTTTGTTAGTGGCAGAGAGAAAAAGCCCATTTGAAATTTGGACTTTTTGGTTTTCGCATTCACAAACATTTGATAGTAATATTTTTGAGCTATACTCATACGATATATTTCTGTTAGTTATGGAAATCCTGAAAATTATATTGTGTTTATAACTTTCTTTTGGAATATGGTTTCTATTATTTTTCTTTTATAGTGTACTGGCATTTTTTTACATATAATTCAAAATTTTCATTTTTGATTTTTTCTATTATTTTTTTTTTGTAATTTTTCAAATTTCAATAATTTTCTCCATAATTTGATATGTATGTACGTATGTGTGTATGTATGTAATTGTCTACGTATATATATATATATGTATATGTATGTATATATGTATGTATGCATCTAAATCAATATGTATTTGCACATTCATATATTGTATTATTTGTCTCTATATATTCATTGATGCATGTGATCAACTACGTACGTGCGTATGTATATACA
>JAIRLV010000241.1 GCA_031259185.1 Elusimicrobiota bacterium
TCCATGTACAGGACATATGATTTTAATATTATCAAAAGCTGTTTCATAATTTACTAAAGAATAATTATATTTATTATTATGAACTTTATTAGCCTTTTCTATAAATTCTTCTTGTGTTAATCTTTTTAACAAACCATTTTTTTCATTGGCACACTTGGGGCAACCATGCCCTTGGAGATGAATTCCTGCTTGCTGTAGAAATTCTCCGTGTATAGGACAAATTATTTTAATAATACTATTTTGATTTTTATATTCAACTAAAGAATAATTATATTTATTATTATGAACTTTATTAGCTCTTTCTATAAATTTTCCAATAGTTAAAGAAAGTTTTTTAGCAACCTTATCATATCTACATTTTGGACATCCTGATTGTTTATCCAAATGATTATGAGGTGTTGTATAAAATTCTCCATGTATAGGACATATGATTTTTACTTTAGTTTTATTGTTTTTATATTCTACAAAAGAATAATCGTAAAAATTATTATGTATTTTATTTGCTTCTTTTATAAATTGTTCGGGAGATAATCTTTTCACAATAAGATTGTAGCCTATTATTATCTTTTTGTCAAGAGGTTAATTAACATACTCCCAATGAAAATTTCCAGCTGTTTCTTGTTTTCCAGAACAGCACATACTAATGCCAGCAGAAGATTTTAATTTATATTTTTCACAAGCTTCTTTTATTGTATTAAATATTTCATTCGTTTCAATATTTCGAACTGCTACGGCAGCTGGATTAAGCGATCCATTTTTACCATACATTCCATTTTTCTCTCCTGAAACTTTTTCACTTATTTTTTTATTTCTTATTTCTTTTTCTTCATTAGAAACATTAGCCCAATATAATAAACTTCCAGCTTTACATTTTCTTAGTCTTTTTTCTCTATTTTCTTTTGTTTCATTTTCAAATTGATTTTTCCCATAATTGGCATTTTTTTCTCCTTTATGAGAATCTGACATCTTTCTTTTAGTGTCTTCATTTGCCAAAGCTTCTTTAGTTCTTATAGAGATTAGTCGCTTAACTTTTTCATCAAGAACTTGTCCAAAATGGCTATATTCTCCTCCAGAAGTAAGATTATATCCTGTTTCCTTAGAATTAAATTTTTGAATATAAAATTTTTCTCTTTTATTTAAATCTTCAAATTTACATTCTTCTAATATTTCAAAATCAAAATTATCTATTCCATATTTAACAAAATCATCTTTTAAAAATTTATTACAATTTCCAGTTTTTTCTCTTTGCCATCTTTTTTCTATATCTATGCTTTGTCCAATATAACATTTTTTATTTATTTTATTAGTAATTTTATAAATTCCAGTTTTCCCATTACCTGTTTTATAATAAATATATTTTATTTTTTCACAAGTAAATATTCTTTCTATATTATTTAACAAAGCAAGTTCTTTTTCAGTTTTTCCATCCTCAAAAATAAGAGATGTATCATTTTTAAATCTATGTATTCTAAAATTAAATTTATGAACTAATCTATTGTTAAAAATATATTTATAATCGGGATAATAAATTTTCTTTTTTAAAAAGCCGCAATGTTCATAAAGATTACCATTACTTACAGCCATATCAGCAAAACTTTCAATATAATATACCGTTTCTATTTTTTTAAAAGCTTCAAGTATTTTAGTAAAACCACCTTGAACATAATAAGAAGATGCATATCTTTCTATACTAAAGAAATCTTCTTTTATTTTTGTAATAACCATAACGGCTACAATCTTATTACTATATTTTAAAGCACAATAATAAGTACCTTGTTTAAATCCTTGAATATGATAAATATCTAAAAAACATTTTGCTTCTTCATTAGTTATTAAAGAAAATATAGTTTTTCTTGCTCCAATTTTTTTTATTAATCCTAATTTTCCTTTTAATAAATTAAAAACAGCTTCTTTATTATAAATAATATCATCTTGATTAATATAAATTAATTGAATGTTCTTATTATTAAAATGTTCAATTTTTTCCTGGTGAAAAAAAACGGCTTCTCTACTTGTTTTTCCTATTGAGATCAATTTTTCATATGAATTATTAAAATCTATAACTCCAAATGCAATTTTTTTTTCTTTTAATATAATTATATTATTTTCTATAATAGTTGAAAATCCCATATTTTCAATCATTTCTTGTAATTTATTTAACATAATTATATTATATCATTATTTTTAAATTTGTCAAGAGGTTAAAATAAAAAACCCTCTCATTTGAGAGGGTTTAAACTTTAATTAATTACACGTTACACGTTATAATAATTGAAAATTCCTATTCTCGCGTAGTTGTATTCACTTCTGATAACACGTGTTAAAGCGTATCTACTGAAAAATCCTCTGATTGAATCAAATGTATCCGGGTGTGTTACCGTTGAAGACATCCAGTTCGCATAAGGACTATAAACAATACCAGCGCCGTATGTCGCATCAGTGCTCTTATAACCCATAGTTATTTCATTGGCTTGTGCTCCACATCTGTTAGGATCAACATAAATGGTTAAAGAACCATTGCCAAGATAACCAGCGTTATAAAACGTTGTTTTATTTGCGCTAATTTCACCACTCTTCCAATCAGGAAGCATCATTAAAAGAGCTGCAACTTGTGGGGAAGTAACTGCCCATTGAGCAGGTCCCAAGTGGTTATAAGCTGCAATTTGCGTTGCCGCAAAATACATTCTTTGAGCAAGTGCACGATGTCTGTCAAGATAGTTACCTTGAGTATTGTTTCCACCAACTCCAGGACTATCATTAGCCCAATCATGTGCGAATGAAAGAGGAGCGATAATAGTATCGTCAATATATCTCATAAGTTCACGATCAATTTCATAATTGGTTTGAATAGCAGCAACTTTTACAAGTTCTGATTCAACATCAATTTTATGATACGCTTGCATATCTTGTTCAGCTTCTTTTGTCCATCTGACTTTCAGCTTCCTTTCGGTTGTGCTGATGGTCATATAGTCAATGAAGAATTCCATCTCTGGAATTTTATCTGTTCCTTCTTGATTGTAAACTACAAACACAGAAAGTACATCACCAACTGATATTGGTTTGCCAGCAGCCATATTTGCACCAATAAGACTACCATCAATAATAATATCACCAGTTGCTGGATCATATGCAGCAGTTGCTCCACTCACTACCGAAGAACCAATAGAAACTACAACTGGAACTGATCTTCCAGTTGTTTGATTATAAACTTCAAGTCTCTTGATTTCTGTTCCTTGGTGATGTGAACCTGAAGAAAGTGAAGGATTGTTAGCAAGTACATTAGCGGGTCCAGCTGTTACATCAGTTCCTAAGAATGCGGTTACTTTATCACCAGTTGTGATTGTTTCATCTGTAGCAGCAGCTGTAGCAGTAGTAGTGAAAGGACCGATTTTTTCACTTGTATAAAAAGTCGCATAAGCAGGAGCAGTCTGTTGAGGATTGCCACTGAATTCGTCGCCTTTTACAACTTCACCTTTAGTGTTTGAATATTGATAAGTTATGTAATAAATAACCCCAGTAGGAGCCTGAATAGGCT
>JAIRLV010000293.1 GCA_031259185.1 Elusimicrobiota bacterium
GTTTTGAGAAATCTTGCTTTGATGCCATATACTGCAACAAATTTTAAACCGAGAGTGCCTAGAAAAACTTATAATCCTAATTTTGTAAAACAGTATAATAATATAAATTCTCCAATTCAAGAACCTAACCAAACGATTCAACAGGAAAATGAAAATACTCAAATTCAAGAAAATAGTTAAATTCAAAATAAATTATTAAGTAAAATTGATAATTTCCAATTTGTATTATGAAATAATTTATATAATCATACATTTTTATATTAAGCAGAAAATCTGTTAAAAAAATTTTTATTTGAAACGTTTTGTTTTATGGAGGATACATGAAAGTTATATTATTGCAGGATATTAATAATGTTGGCAAGATGGGCGATATAAAAGATGTCAATAAAGGGTATGCTAGAAATTTTCTACTTAAAAATAAAATTGCGTTGGAAGCTAATGATAATAACTTAAAAATTTATAAACAAAAAAAAGAGGCAGAAAAAAAAGCTTTACAAAAAGAAATTCAAAAAGCCGAAAATATTTCAGCAAAATTAACGAAATTAGAACTAAAGCTATTAGTGAAAACAGGTGATAGTAGTAAACTTTTTGGGTCAGTAACTTCAAGCGATATAGCAGAAGCGCTAAAAGAAAAAGGGTTTGATATAGATAAGAAAAATATTATATTGCCTGAAGTAATAAAAAGTTTGGGTATTTATACAGTAGAGATAAAACTGCCTCACGATATAAAAGCAAAAGTTAAAGTATGGATTTCAAAAGAATAATTACAGCGCATATTTTTGTAGAGTTAATATTATTTTAGATAAAAAGCTAACTTATTTTAATTTTAGAAGTTAATTCTTACAATTAGGAAATTTTATGTGAAAATAAAAAAAATCTTGAATAATTTTATAAATTTTGTTATTCCAGATTATTGTTTCATTTGCAAAGAAGTCCTAGAAAATAATGAAACTCAAATTTGCGATCATTGTATAAGTTTATTAAAAGAACCTGAATGTTTTTGTAAAAAATGTGGAAAACCAACAGATTTAAATCAAGATTGGTGTAATATTTGTAAATACAAAAAAATTTATTATGAAAAGATGTTTGTAGCTTATTATTATGATGAAACATTGAAAAAATTTTTGAAAAAAGTTAAATATAATCCGTCCGAAAAAATTTTTGAAAATTTTGATATATGCTATAATCTTTTTTTGAATAATGAACAATTAAAAGAATTAGCTATTTTGAAAGACAATTTAGATTTTGTTTTGCCAATTCCAATTCATCTAGAAAGACAAAAATTAAGAGGTTATAATCAATCGGTTTTATTAGCCCAAGTTTTAGAAGATTGTTATGGAATCCATTACAAAACAGATATTTTAAAAAAGCATAAAAATACTAAATTCTTTTTTTCTTTGAATAAAAAAGAGAGAGAAAAGGAATTAGAAAATGCTTTTGAAATAATAAATTTTGAAGCCATAAAAAATAAGAATATTTTGTTATTGGATGATATTTCTACCACTGGAACTACAATGAACAATATTTCAAAACTTTTATTAGAAAATGGCGCTAACTCTATATTTACAATGTGTTTAGCTCACGGAGAATAAATATTTTTTTTGACTATAGTGGAGATTATAAAATTTTTATTTTGAATCCTATAAAATAATGGAGAATATTTATGAAAAAATTAAGTTTTATTTTATTAATTATTTTAGTTATTTTTTTAATATTTATAATTTTGAGAAAAAATAATATTTCTATAAATAATAAAAATAATGATAATTTAAATATTATAACTACTATATTCCCACAATATGATTTTGTTAGACAGATTGCAAAAGATAAAGTGAATCTGGAAATGCTACTTCCATTAGGTTCAGAAAGTCATTCTTTTGAACCTACTCCACAAGATATTATAAAAATCAAAAATTGTGATGTATTTATTTATGTTGGAGGAGAATCTGATGCTTGGATTGATACAATTTTAGAATCAATGGATACAAGCAATAAAAAAATTATTTCACTTATGGATTTAGTTGATGTAGTAGAAGAAAAAATTGTAGAAGGAATGGAAGATGAAGAAGAAAAAGAAGAACGTGAAAGTGATGAAAAAGATATCTATGATGATGGAGAAATAGAATACGATGAACATGTTTGGACATCTATAAAAAATGCTAGACAAATAGTTCAATCTATCTCAGATATACTTTGTGAATTAGATGCAAAAAATGCAGATTTTTATAAACAAAATACTATAGAATACATTGAAAAACTAGAAAACTTAGAAAACGAGTATAGAAAAATTGTAGAGACTAGTAAAAGAAAAATTTTTGTATTTGGCGACAGATTTCCTTTTCGTTATTTTGCAGATGAGTTTGGATTAGAATATTATGCGGCTTTTCCGGGTTGTTCATCACAAACTGAAGCAAGTGCCGCAACAATAAAATTTTTGATTGATAAGGTAAAAGCAGAAAAAATACCAGTAGTTTTTTTTATAGAATTTTCTAATGAAAAAATTAGTGATATAATTTGTGAAAGTACAGGAGCAAAAAAATTAATTTTACATTCGTGTCATAACGTATCAAAAAAAGATTTTGATATGGGCACAAGTTATTTAGATTTAATGACAAAAAATTTAGATAATTTTAGAGAGGCTTTAAATTAAAAATGGCTTTGATAAGCGTAAAAGATGTTTCTTTTGAGTACGATGGAAATATTGTATTGAATGAATTGAACTTTCGGCTTTTTAAAGGAGACTATCTTTGTGTTATTGGAGAGAATGGATCGGGCAAAACTACTTTAATTAAAGGCTTATTAAAATTAAAGCAACAGTATAAAGGAGATATTGTATTTGGCGATGATCTAAAATCTGATGAAATAGGATATTTACCTCAAAAGACATTTGTGCAAAAAGATTTTCCAGCTAGTGTCTTTGAAGTTGTTTTATCTGGAAGACTAAATAATCTAAAATTGAAACCATTTTATACAAAAAAAGATAAAATAATTGTAGAAGAGAATTTAAATCTATTTGGAATTTCAAATTTGAAAAATAAAAGTTATAGAGAATTGTCTGGTGGCGAACAGCAAAGAGTACTATTATCAAGGGCGCTTTGTTCTACGAAAAAATTATTATTATTAGACGAGCCTGCTACGGGGCTTGATCCGCTGGCAACAGCTGATTTATACAAAATCATTAAAAAAATTAATAAAGAAAAAGGGATTACTATAATAATAGTATCTCATGATATACAAAATAGCCTAAAATATGCATCTCATATTTTACATTTGGAAAATAAACAGATATTTTTTGGAGTTGTTAAAGACTATGTTGTTTCGGATATAAAGCATAGATTTTTTAAGGGAGATTCATAATAAAATAATGTTTGAAACAATAATAGAGATGTTTTCTTATACATTTTTGGTCCGAGCAATTGTTGTTGGACTTGCTGTATCTTTATGTGCGTCTCTTTTGGGGGTAAGTCTTGTATTAAAAAGATATTCTATGATTGGAGATGGGTTATCTCATGTTGGATTCGGTAGTTTAGCAATTGCAACTGCATTAAATATAGCGCCTTTAACAATTTCTATTCCAGTGGTTGTTTTAGCAGCTTTTTTTTTACTGAGAATCAGTGAAAATAGTAAAATTAAAGGCGATGCATTAGTTGCATTAATATCAACAAGTTCAATGGCTCTTGGTGTTATAGTAATATCTATAACTACTGGAATGAATACAGATGTATGTAATTATATGTTTGGCAGTATATTAGCAATGAATAGAACTGATGTGTATATAAGCATATTTTTGTCATCAATAGTTTTAATTTTTTATATATTATTTTATAATAGAATTTTTGCAGTGACATTTGATGAAAATTTTGCTCGTGCAATAGGTATGAATACTAATATTTATAATACTTTGATTGCGATTTTGACAGCTATCACAATCGTACTCGGTATGAGGATGATGGGAGCACTGCTTATATCAAGTCTTATTATCTTTCCGTCATTGACATCAATGAGGCTCTATAAAAAGTTTAAAACTGTCGTAATTTGTTCGGCGATAATATCTGTGGTTTGTTTTTTTATAGGTATTGTATTCTCTTATTTACATGCGACTCCTACAGGTGCTAGTATTGTAGCAATTAATATATTAATGTTTTTATTATTTTCTATGATCAGTGTGATAAAAAAATATTACAGAATTTGTAAATGAGATAAAAAATGAAAAAGACATTTGTATTAATAATGTTTTTTATAATTATATTGTTATTTAATAAAGTGTATAATTATCATTTAATGGCAGAAATTTTTAAACAAAATGTAATGAAAAATGAAAATAAAACAAAAATTATTGAAATTAAAGACAAATTATTTATAGCTCAAACAAATGATATTTATATGAATTCAAGATATTATATAGGTAAAACAATAAAATATGAAGGAATTTTTTATAAGAATCCCTTTTTTGAAGATGAGATCGTCTACGATGTTATAAGATATGGACCTGGTTGCTGTGCTGGAGATGGTATTATTGGGTTTGAAATATTATGGGATGGCGAATATCCAAAGGAAGGAGACTGGGTAGAGGTTATTGGTGTTTTAGAAAAATTTGGCGAAGGAAATTTGAGATTACGAATAACCTCTATAAAAGTTTTAGAAACTAGAGGTAGAGAAAGAGTATATCAATAGCTTCATTATAATTTAGAGTTTATTTTTAATATTCACAAAACTCAGAATTTTGTTAAGATATAAAAGGTCGCTAAACTACGTAAGATTTATTTTCTTCTTT
>JAIRLV010000059.1 GCA_031259185.1 Elusimicrobiota bacterium
TGTTTTTTATAAATAAACTATCGTTCTTTTTTATTAATCCTCTTAAATATTCATCATTCTTATACTTTGAAGTTAAGATTGGTTCTAATAATCTTATTTGTAAATATTTGCTATTTAATGGAATATCTTTATTAACCCTTTCTTCACCTTCTCTTTGCTTATGATATTTTTCATAAAGACCTAAATAAAAATAAAGTGCATTATTTTTATCGTTTAATTTTGTTGCCTCTTCGTTTTTTCCTTTTAATGATAAATCATGAGCATAGATTTTTAAAAATTTTCTAGCATTTTGATAATCTTGAATAAATTTAGAAAAATTTTTTTTATATTCTGTATTATTCCAATCATTAACGAATACAGAACGTTGGGCAATTGGTTTATCTTTTAATAATTCAACAATTTCATTAAAAGTTTTCTTTGTAGTTATCAAAGACTTAACTACATATTCAGCAATAGGAGATTGTTTTATCCCTCTAACACTACTTTTTAATTTATCAGAATCAATAATAATCTCTACTTCAACATCTTTATCCGTTATTTGTCTCATTTTATCTGTCATATTTATTTCGGCAAATTTACGATTTGTTTTTTTAATTGGAGAAGCTGATTTTCTTATTAATGAAACTTCTTTTGACTCTTCTTGATCTAATGAATAATCATATTGTTTTGCTTTAACTATACCACTTACTAATATTCTTTGTAATCCTCTAGCGTTTGTATAATGTAGAATTTTATTTCCTTCTTTAAGATCTTCTTTCCATTCAAAAAGCAAAACAATATCATTAAATTTCATATATTTAACTTTTAGGAACTTTCCAGATCTAACTCCATTGTTTCAATTATTCTTTATCCTTTTCCATTTGTTCTAGCATTTTATCTGCATCAATTCCATCAGCTGAGTATTCGTTTTCAGTATCATCAAGTAAATCACTATAATCGGCATATTGAGTTTTAAATTTTGATTCTTCAATTATTTTTTCTTTTTCTTCAAGAAGTTTTTGAAATAAATCAATAAATTTTTCTTTATCTTTCAAAAAGATTTCTACAAAATCTTTTTTATAAAAAGATTTAAATTCTTCTATACTTTCTATTAAATATCTGCTTCCATTTTTTTGTATAATTTCAAAATCTTGTAAAAGTGTAAATATTCCAGACGATTGAACTGCTCCATAAGTAGAATCGATAAGTAAAAAAGCGTTTCTATCTTGTGTTCCTGCACGACTTTTTTTAATAGTTGCTCTTATTGGTTTTTGCGTCATCCCTAAAGAAGAAATTCTTCTAAGTTTTTCTTCTTTAATTTGAGCTTCGGTAAGATTTGAATCGTCAGAATTTACAACCTTAAGTTCAATACTTACTGAAGGATTGTAAATGACACTTAAGCCGCCCGACTGAATAAATGGATCATATGGATTCATACTTACATATTGTTTATTAGAAAAAACAAGTGTTGCATTAGTATTTTCAATAAGTCCTGATATAGATGAAAATAAATCATTCAGATTTTTTCCTCTCATACCCATATCTGAAGTTCCACCAAGTTCTCTTACTGATTTTATATTTGCCATACTATCAATTATAATAAGAACCTTGCTACTAATTTTTTTATATTCAAGTTGATAAAGCAAAGTTTTAAGAAAATAAATTAATCCAACTTTGTAAAGATATTTCTCAGTATCTTTATTTTTTGGGAGTTCGCTATCTTTTACTTCTTCAATATTTCCATTTTCTTTATTTATTTTATAATTGGTAAATGTTCCAATAAATTGATATCTAACTTTTTTATCAGGCGGTACTTTTACCCATTTTAAAGTATCTTGATTTATTCCTCCTGCTTCACTATTTATGATAATAACTTGATCTATTTGAGGATCGCGCATTAGTTGACAGAGGAACATCGTATTATGAACCACCATAAAATCATATAACAAAAACCTTCCGTCACCTTCTATACAAAAACCATAATAATTTCCTTCACCTACAGAAGTTATATCTTTTACGCAATAATGATTCCAAGCTTTTATATTACTTTTTATCGCTTGTTTTCTTTTTAATTTTGTAGGTATTCTGTATATTTCTCCAGAGATATAAATTCTATAATATTCTCCAGAAAAATTTAAACTTTTTATTGTTTTAATGGTTTTAGTATAAGTTGATGTAAACCCTAAACTTCTCGCTAAAAAAACAATTTCCTCTGCCATATTTTCGTATTTTGTTGTAATTTCAAAACTTTGTGAAATATATTTTTCTTTACTTACTTTGTTATTAAGGTATCCATCAGTATCTATTAAACCAGCTAATAAATTAAGCCTAACATTTTCTGAATTTTTTAAATAAACATCTGGTATATGTTTTTTGTCCTTGCCTAACAAATTTAATTTTTCGAGTAGTTTATAAATTTCATTTTTTTCACTTTTTTCATTAAAAATATGAGCATTAGTATAATCAATTTTAAGATTAAATTTCTTAATTATATTAAAAAAAATATCAATTTCCTCTTCGCTTAAATATTTTTTTATTTCATCTTCTTTTTTATTTTTCTTAAATCTTACTAATTTGTTTTTTTTATTTTTTTTGTCATACGGGAAAATATTAATACCAAGGTTATATTTGTTGGCTATAAATCTACAATAATCTATAATTTCATTATCCTGTGTTGTTATACTTGTTTCTCTTGAAGTTCCATCTCCAAGCCATAGACCAAGAAAATAAGGATCTAATTCTATTTTTTGTTCTTCAAATTTAACAGGCATTTTAAAAAAACAAAAATCTCTTTTATACTTTTTTTCTTCTTTTAAAAAATCAACCAATGAAATATCTATTACTTTCCCAATATTTCTTTTTGTACTACCAGTAATGGTTAAAATATGAGATTTATTTACTATAAGAGGTTTTACATTTTTGTTAAATGTAATTTTAAACATTTCTTCTTTTCCATTAGTCACGCCAGTTACTTTTCTAGGAGTAGAATCCCATCCCATAACATATTCGTTTTCTTTTACATCTTGAACTTTTCTACAAGAACCATCCGCCATCATTACTTCAGTGTTTTCGGCAAAACATTTGCCACTACCGGATAGCCCAAAAAAAGAGCTTATTCTTTGCCCCGGAATACCTTTACGCAAATTTTTTGTTATAGCATAATTAAGGGCATAACTACCAGTATCTATATAATAAGTTGGTTCAAGTTCTGTTCCTGTGCTTATATCTTGCAATTCATTAAATTCAGATTCAATTATTGAATCAAGTTCTGATAGATTTTCACTTACTTTCTTTTTTGCCATTTTTTCTCCATTTTATATTTTAAATTTTCTTTTTTCAAAAGGTAAAATTATTTTTATATTTGTATTATATTCATTTAAATAACTAAACATATAACTTTGCCCATCATAAACTACCCAAACAGTATTTTGATAATTACCTGTAGTATAATAATTATAGCTATTTGAACTTGCTGTTTCATTATTATTCATATCGTTTCATTTTTCCTTATTTTATTATACTCTTGTTTTTTTCTTTTGTCAAGAGGTTGTTATTTATCAGCTAAAATTTCACATTCAAATTTAAATTCTTCATATTCTTTTTTTGTTATTGCTATTTTAGTATTTCTTGTTCTTACAATCAATATATCTCCTGTATCAAATAAAATTTTAGAATCATATTTTAATCCAATAGATAATAATCTTTGAAATCTTTCTTTAGGCATATTATAACTCATTTATCATTTTCTCTAATTCTTCATCACTTGAAATACTAAATTCTTTATTTTGAATTAATTGAATTTTCCCATAAATTTCATTCCATTCATCAAAAATTTCTACCATTTTATATCTAATAAAGAAAGCTTCTATTTCATCTTTTTTAAATTCATTCCATTCTGTTTTTATCCATTCTTGTTCAATTCTATCTTGTAATTCTCTTGGAGATTTTCTTAAATCAACAATTTTCATAATCGTATTCATTATTTCTATATTTTCTGAAGTCATTTTTTTATTCCACAAAACTTTATCTTCTAACATTTTTTTAAGAGTTTCTTTACCTATTCTTGGAACTCCTTTAATGTTATCACTTGTGTCTCCAATTATTGCTTTTTCTAAAAGTATGTTATCATTTTTTTCTAAAAACATCATTTTTATTGGGCTATAAAGTTTTACATATGGAAAAAAACTTAACAATTGTCTAAAATCTCCATCTGTACTTATGACAATAATATCTTCTTCGTTTATTTCACATAATTTATAAATAAGATCATCGCCTTCAGCTCCATCCACTATAAAGTTTTTACATCTAAATAAATTTAAATAATTTCTAATTCCATCAAAAAATTTCCTATCTATAAATTTAATAGGTTTTCTATTTTCTTTATAAAGTGGATAAATTTCTTTTCTCCAATTTTTTCCAGATGGATGATCAAAACAAAATACAATATTTTTATATGTTGTAAGTATTGGAAAAATTTTTCTACTTAATATATGGTAAAAAAATCCTAAATCCTCTTCTTTAAACTCATACTCAATTCCATTTTTTTCTTGTAATGCTTTTAGTGCTTGACTAAAGCAAATCATTATTATATTATTAGTATCTACTATACACAACATTTAATTTTCCTTCTCAATTTCTTTTATTATTCCGTTAACATTTTCATAATAATGTTCTTCTGTAATTTCTACAGGTATTTCATCGTCCATAATTATTAGGACGCTTTTATTGTTATTATTTTTTTTCATAATAAATTCGTTCCCGTACTTCCGTCGGTCATTTTTTTGCGCCTGTTGAATATCTTGGCAAAAGTTCTTTTGATAAATCATCAAATACTTTTTGCCAATTTATTGTTCGACTAACTCCAAAACAAAAAATATTTTCTCTAACATCTTTTGTTGCTAAACAATTCTTAAATATAGAATCTGATGTTTTAGAGGTGTAAAAATTTTTTAAATTTATGTCCACATCTTTATGTGGACAATTATTGCAATTTCTAAACATTTATAATCCTTATTATATAACTTAATCAGCTGCTTGTCAAGTAGTTGATTTCTTTTAACATTCTAGTTTTAATAGAATCTTTGGTAAATTTTGGGGCTCCAAATTTATAATTTTCTTCTTCATAATAAATCATCAGCCAGTAAAATTTATTCACTCCATTAAAATTCTCTTTACAATGTTTCCAATAACTTCCAAATATTGGTATGGAAATTTTTTCACCATTTATATCTTCGCCATTAAAAAATAACATTTCTTCACCATTTTTTTGCATATAAGTTCTACTTTCAACTGCATATAATGGCACAAATCCAATTTTTGTTTCTGAATTTTTTAATTTTAACAAAGTTTCTGTAGCTGTTTTTTTAGAAACATATTCTTCTAAATCTTTTGGAAATACTGAATAAAAATAATTTCCTCCAATATACTCTTCATCAAATTTTACTAAATCTGATTGATTAGTATTTCTACAAACTAAATTTTTTTCAATATCATTCCATAATGCCTCAAGTATTTCGGCAACTTTTTTACTTTTTTTAGCTTCATAAAATTTTTCACAAACATTTTTATATTTTACTCTTTCTTTATTTATTATTTCATCAAATGCACCACTACAAATAAGAGCCTCAACTACTCTTTTTGTAATTATTCGCTCACCAATGTTTTTTATTATAAAATCAATAACAGAAATATATCCAGATTCTCCACGATTTTTAATTATAACTTCTGTAGATTTATCAGACAATCCCTTTATGGAAGCTAAGCCAAACCTAATTGAATTTATATTTTTTTCTGGCGAAAAATTAACTAAAGATTTATTTATATCTGGAGGTAATACTTTAAAATTTTTATCACTTACTACTTTTATTGCATCTTTTAATTCATCTTTTTTTTGAGCTTCGTTAGTAAGTGTTGCGCTATAAAAATATGGCCTAAAATATCGTGCTAAATACAAATTCATTAAAGCAATATATGAATAGGCATAGGCGTGTGAATTACAACTTAAAATATTATTTACAACAACTGTATGATAAGGAGCATTCATTTCAATATCATATGTATTTTCAGGAGTACATCTTGTTATTGAAACTATTTTTGAAAATTCTATTAAGTTTCCTTTATCACCTTTTTTATTTCTTCCATTAGTAAATAAAATATCTCCAACCTTTAATCCATTATCAATTGTTTTTTTTTCATATTTATTATTTGTAAAAATTGGCATCTTATGATTTGATGTTATTTTTAGTTTAAAATTATTTTCTGTAATTATTTCAAAAACTTCTTTTTTTCCACCAAAACGAATGTCAATAATATTATTTAATTTTAGCCTTTCATCTATTAAAGAAAATGCTTTTCCAAAACCCTTTGGGCCATTGTATCTTGATCTTAAAGGTTTATGATTTGTTTTTTTAGCATATTCTAAATTATTTTTTATTAAAAACATTTCTTCAATGGTTAAATTAGAAGCTGAATTATCTCTTGTTATTCTACAACTGCCAGCAAAACATCTGTTAAACGAATAATTTGCTAATTGCTCTAAATCTAATTTAAAATTTTCAATATGTCTATCAGTAAATCCTCTTTCTTTTGCGTGTTTTGCAAATTTTTTAACCTTTTCCTTCCATTTATCTATATCGCTTTGCTGTTTATTAGCTTTTCCTAATTTTTTAAGTAACCCTCTAATCTCATTTATTTCATCAAAATCAAAACCACCAAATTCGTGGAATATATTCATTACTTGTTCTTGCCAAATTATTTGTCCGTGCGTAATTTTTAAAAATTCATTAACACTTTTAGGATATTTTGGATTTTCTTTAAAATTAATATATCCATCAAGAAACATAGAAGTTCCTGGGCGGGCACAACTATTTATTATAATCATTTCTTCAAAATTAATTGGCTTAACTCTTCCAATCATTTGTTTAGCTAATTCACCAGTAAATTGAAAAATTCCAAATTGAATTGAATTTAATTCTTTATAAAGCTGAATATCATTTTTGTCTATATTATAAAGATGATTTTTTAAATCATTTTTGGCAACTTCTTTAATTATCTTAATCATTTAAATTCTTCTATATTTTTTTGTGATAATTTATAAAATTTTTCTTCTATTTCATATCCAATAAATTTTCTATTATTTTTTACTGCCGCTATAGCAGTTGTACCACTGTTCCCACACCAAATACATTTTCCATTTCTTCTAACCAATAAAGTATGATACTCTGGCAACTCAACACAGTATACATTATCATCATAATCAACCCAAAATTCTTTATTATATTCTCTTGATTTAATTCTTACTTCACTCATATTAGTTTCGTGTACTTCATAATTTCTTATCCCTCGCACTAATTTACCTTTAATATATGATGCTCTTCCTTCTCGAAAAGAAATAAAAGCTGATTTTCCTGTTTTAATACTTAAAATTTGAAAATCATCAGCAAGTTGTTTTGACGATGTGTAATAAGAAACTCGTCCTTTAGAGATGCAGCCATCTCCAATAATTAAATATTTTTTTAATATTTCTAAATATTCAGCACTTAAGTTAAGAATCTCGTTTGGTATATATTTATTATAACAAATCCCAAATCTATTAAAGTATAATCCAACTTGAACAGAATTAACAACAAACTGATGCTTACTATTATAAATTCTTTCCTTAAAATTTCCAAAGCACTCTAACAAAGCACTTCTTATTATTTCAAAATTTTCTTGTTTTACTTGTGTAATACAAATTCCACATGGTCTATTATTTCTTCCTTTTAAAACATGACCTTCTGAAAGAAACAGACCAAGCACTTTTAAAAATGATTTCATAGAAACAGTTTTTTCTTTTATTTCTTTATGAAATTTACTTTTATATCCATCAAATGTAAAAAACTTTATATCATTTCCAATCCATTTACAACTTTTTCTAATTTTCAAATCTTTGTTATAAAAATTATTTGCAGATATCATTTTATAATTATTATAATTTCTTTTTTTACAAAACATATTATGATTTGGAGTAACAAGTAAACTTGTATTTCTTAATTCTAAATATAACATTTTTCCATTATATTTATAATTAAAAATTTTATTTGGTCTCAAATATTTAGTATTAAAATTATTTGGATGCATAGATAATATATTTGTTTTTAAATTAATTTCATAAAATTTTTTCCATCCATTATCAGTTAATATTTCTGTATCTTTATCATAACACCCCATAAATGGATCAAGAACAACATCATTTTTATAACTATAAAGCTTTATTAATCTTTCTGGAATTTCCAAAGGAAATGCCGCAGGATGTCCTGAACGTTTTGTTGTAATAGTATTTATTCTCCAGATAGATTCAGTATAACTTAAAAACTCATCTTTTGTTAAAGTGGATTCTCCTTTTTCATTACGTCCCATTTGATATTTTGAAAAAACTAATATAAATTCATTTATATCTCTTAAACAAGGATTACTGGCTTGTAACCATGATCCCCAGCTTGTTTTTTTTCCGGCTGAAGCTCCTTTATCCCATATAATTATTCCACGATGCAACCATCCTATTTCTTCTGCTATATTAGTAAAATAAGTTGTTAAAGGAACATATGGATTGCGTCCAGTATTAGCTACATTAATACAAATGCGTCCTCCAACTATAAGTTTCTTATTGCATTCATGAAATATATTTCTAATAAATTTTAAATAATCTTTAAGATCTTGTTTATCATCATATTTATCTCCATAATTTTTACCCACATTATAAGGGCATGAAGTTATAATAAGAGATATTGTATCATTTTCTATTTCTTCCATGTTTTCACATGATTTATTATAAATTATATTGGCCTTCATTCAACACACTTCTTTTTCAGAAAGATAACTTTCTGGAACTATTTTTATTATTCCATCTTCTTCTATTTTAAATAATTTTTCTTGTATCATTTCAATAGCTGATTTACTAATATCAAGATTAATTATTGCTAAAACATCAATTTTTTGTATTCCAATTGCTTCATCTAATTCAGCACTTTGCCCACTTTCGGTAAAAGCAGATACAAGTGTTCCGGTATTTGCAACACGCATCACTGGGATATAATTATAAACTGGGCCAGGGAGTGGGCAAACTCCACCAGCGTGCATTCCAATTTGCCTAAACTTTTTTATAATTTTAGGACACATATCTATTGAATCTTTATATTCTAAATACAAATTATACATTTGTTTATTAGATTTTAAATTTT